>JAYTQP010000174.1:0-3505 GCA_043746675.1 Rhodospirillales bacterium
AGCACTGACCAGTCGGCGACCGCATAGCCAACCCGCAAGGCGGGGGCGAGGGATTTCGAGAACGAGCCGATATGCACCACCTGCGACGGGTCGAGCGCGTAGAGCGACGGCGGGGCGACGTCGGCCCAGATCAGGTCGGCGTAGCATTCATCTTCGAAGATGGTCACGCCGTATTGGCGCGCCAGTTCCAGCAGGCGGTGGCGGCGGTCCAGCGGCATGATCGAGCCGGTCGGGTTCTGGATGGTGGGGATGGTGTAGATGAATTTCGGGGTGACGCCTGTTGCCTTCAGCCCGGCGAGCAGGTCGGCCAGTGCGTCCATGCGGATGCCGTCATCGTCCACCGTAACCGGCACAACATTGGCGCCGATTTTGCGGAAGCGGTTGATCGCGCCTTGGTAGCAGAACTCCTCCAGAACAACGGTGTCGCCGGGTTCGACCAGCAGGGCGCTGACCATGTCGATGCCCTGGCCGGAGCCGGAGGTGATCAGCACATCGTCGCGGCCGATTTGCATGCCCCGATGGCGGCCGAGCTTATCGGCCAGAAAATCGCGCAGGGCACCATAGCCTTGCGGCCCGGTGCCGAGATTATACAGCGCCAGCCGAGCGCCTTCGCGGCGAATGACGGCATCGGCGGCCTCGGCCAGCGCCGCGCTGGGGATTTCGTGCGGATCGTTGTGGCCGCCGACGAAGTTGTATTTCGGCAGGCCGGTGAAGCGCTCGGCGGCGGCCGGAGCAGCCTTGGAGAAGTTATTGCTATACTCGAAACCCATGCTTGCCTCCCAGCAAAAAGTACTTACTTGCAGAGTAGCGTGCCCCAAGCATCTCGCAAATCGAATTGCCCTTGCTGCCGCCTCCCCCGACCGGGATGATGCGCGCGCCACGACAGGATACCAAAGCGATGACCGACTTGCCCGAAGCGAACGCCGAAATCCGTGCCGAACTGATCGCCTGGCTCGACGATTTTTCCAGCCACGTGCGCGCGGTCGATTACGCCGCCGCGCGGCCGCTGTTCCATCCCGATGTGCTGGCCTTCGGCACCCACCGCGATGTGATCGCCGGGGTCGATCAGTGGATGGCGGCGCAGTGGGACAATGTGTGGCCGCGCACCGACGGGTTCAGCTTCGATCTTATACAAACCCGCGTGCTGGCAGCCGACGACAACCGCACGGCGGTGGCAATCGCGCCCTGGACCTCGATCGGATTTCATGAGGACGGCACCAAGTTCGACCGGCCGGGGCGGGCGACGTTGGTGTTCCACCGGCAGGACCGGCGCTGGATTTGCGTGCATTCACACATGTCGCTGAACCGCGGCGTGCCACAATCCAGCCATGGCGACCGGCCAGTGAAGGCGCGCTAAAAATGCGCCATCAGAGGGCCGGCGCGGGATTTTAGCGCCTGGGAAAAAAGGGCCGCCGGACCGACCCAGCCGACTTTCCGGCTGGCACTCGTATTCAGGAGAGTTGCGTGGTGCCAGAGCTTACGAAATCAGTCGTATATTTTGACGGGTTGTGCCCGCTTTGTCAGGCGGAGATCGGCTATTATCGTCGCCGCGATGAAGCCGGTGCGTTTTGTTTTGTCGATGTATCCGAAGCTGACGCAGTAACGCCGGAGGGCGTTACGCAAGCGCAGGCGATGAAACGTTTCCACGTTCGCGCCGGTAACGGGCGGCTGCTCTCGGGAGCAGCGGCATTCGTCGAGATCTGGACGCGCTTGCCCAAGTGGCGCTGGGCGGCGCGCGCGGCGGCGCTGCCGGGGGGGTTGGCTGCCCTGGAGTTGGGTTATCGGATGTTTCTGCCCATCCGGCCGTTTATTTCCTATCTTCTCGGCCGCGTCCTGCGCCTCAAGGCGGTCGCCAATGACGCTCGGCGCGGATGACCGCGCAAATCGAGTCCCCCGGCGCGACGACGGGTGGACTAGCCCTTGCGTCATTCCCCCCGACCGGCGTTGCCGTCGTTTTCGGGGCCAACGGCGGTATCGGAAAGGCATTGACCGACGCTATCGAGGCCTCGGACAGGTTTGATCATGTCGTCGCGTTCAGTCGCAGAACTTCGCCATCGATCGACTTGCTAGACGAGGTCAGTATTGAACGCGCTGTGGCGTTCGCCGCCGACCTGGGTGGGCTCCGTCTCGTGATCAATGCGACCGGATTTCTTCATGATTCTTGCCAACGGCCGGAAAAGAGCTGGCGGGAACTCGATGCGGCCAAACTGGCTCGATCGTTCGCATTAAACGCAATCGGGCCAGCGCTGATCATGAAGCATGTGCTGCCGCAGTTGTCGCGGCCGGGCAAGGCCGTCTTCGCGACCCTGTCCGCCAGGGTCGGAAGCATCGGCGATAATCGGCTCGGCGGCTGGTATTCCTACCGCGCGTCCAAGGCTGCCCTCAATCAGCTCGTACGGACCGCGGCAGTTGAATTGGCTCGCCGATCGCCCGATGCGCTTTGCATCGCCCTGCATCCCGGCACAGTTACCACTTCACTCTCCACCCCCTTCGCGGCCACCGGGTTGGAGGTTCATCCCCCTTCCGCCGCGGCACGCCATTTGCTCACCGTCGTCGATCAACTTACGGCGGCGGCCACCGGCGGGTTTTTCGATTGGCGCGGCCTCTCTGTGCCCTGGTAACCGAATAGACCCAGTGATGAGGATTTTACGGAAACAGACGCTGGGCTCTTATCATGAGCGCCCGGCGTCGTCCCAATTCGGCTACTATGCAAAATGCCTACCCACACCATATCAACGCCATGTTGTTAACGGAAAACGCCGCGCTGTTTGCTGCTATCGCGCCAAAAGTAATGGAACGCTGGTACCTCGCCGGCGGTGACGATGGTTTTAAAAGGGTGGCGACGGCGAACACGCGCGGCGTGCCGGCGGTATTGCCCATCGGGCGCCCATCGCATCCGAACCTCGACCCGCTACACCCGCTGCACCGACGATGTGAAACGGAGAACCGGCCGGAACACTTGCTCGCTCAGCGATTTCTCCTGGTTCAACGATGCCTATGGGGCTTCTCTAACGCGACAGCAGGACCGTCTTTTGCGTGATCCACGCCTCGCGATGCCCTATCAGTGTCCGTTCGAGAAGTCTGCCGGGTCGGCCCGGCGGTGCTTTTTGCGCCTGGGAGCGTCGGGTCCTTGCCATGATGTCCCAGCATCATGGCGGCGGTCCCTCCTTCCCAGCCACAAAAATCCCGCGCCAACCCTCCGCCGGCAGACTTCTCGGACGGACACTTGGGGCGCGCAGGGGCGCGGCTTTCGGCGCGGTCGCAAATTTATGTTTCACAAGAATGTGCGCTTGCTATTCGCCGACCGCTGTTGCAACCTTTTTGCATCGTCGTGGGACGCTGCGGCGGAATTTTTTTTTGCGCCTAAACCGGCCAACGCTGGGCGCGCGTCGGCTGTTTGGGCGTTATTGGTTAGGGAGGCACGCAAGATGTCCGACGCGGGTTCGGGGGCGGGGATCGATACCGCCAAGCGCACTTGGCTCAAGGCGATGCTCGGGGTCGATCT
>JAYTQP010000175.1:0-14861 GCA_043746675.1 Rhodospirillales bacterium
CCAGGCGATGATGGCGCGGAAGGTTAGCGGGCTTTCGCACAGGCCGCTGATCATCATTTCGCGGCCGGCTTCGATCCGCTTGGCGATGGCGATTTCGCCTTCGCGCGACAGCAGTTCGACGCTGCCCATTTCACGCAGGTACATGCGCACCGGGTCGTCGGTGCGGCCGAGGCTTTCGGCGTCCACGTTGCCGGTGGGTTCTTCGCTTTCTTCCTCGGTTTTCTCGGCGGCGACGACGGCGGGTTCGCCGTCCTCGTTTTCCTCGCTTTCGACCACCTGGACGCCCATTTCGCTGAAGCCGGCCATCACGTCTTCGATCTGCTCGGACGAATTCTGGTCCGGCGGCAGCACCGCGTTGAGTTCATCGAAGGTGATGTAGCCGCGCTCCTTGCCCTTGGCGATCAGGCGCTTGACGGCGGCGGATTGCACATCCAACAAAGTGGCTTCGGCATCCTGATCGGCGGCGGTGGTTTCGGTCGCGGCGGCGGGCTTGGTGGCCATCTACACTATGTCTCCTGCAAAACCCGGCGGCGTGCACGCCTGCCGGGCCTACGCTTCAATATCGGTCTCGCCCCGCCGCAGCGCTTCACGCGCCGCCGATAGAGCTCGCAAGCGGTTTTGCGAAGGAAGGTCCGCCAGGCGCTGGAAATCCCGCAGCGCGGCGGCCACCTCCTCCTCCAACCGATCCGGGTTCAGCAACCCGAAGAAATGCCACCACCCCGCTTCGGCGTCCGCCGGCATGGCGCCGGGGGACGCGCATTCCGGCAGGCGGACCGCAACAGACGAAAGGGCCTGATCGACGTCTGCCGATAAGCCCGACTGGTTCAGGTGGGACATGAGAGCCGCAGTGTCAAGGACTTCGGTGTCCTGAAACCACCACAGCATCGCATCGCGGAGCCGCGTCAGCGGCACAGGCAGGGCAATGCCGGCGAAGGCTTCCTCGACATCGCGCAGCAACTTGGGGTGACGCAGCAGAATGGCGACCAGGATGCGCGCCTTTTCGGCGGCAGCATCGGCCGGCCGTGGCGCTTGGCGGATTACTGGCCGCAACGGCAGTTTGCCGGCGCTTTTGCCACGCCCGGGTGCGCCGCCGGCCTGGCTGAACCGCATCGTCCGCATCCGGTTACGAAACTCGGCGCGGTATTCCCAGGCCAGCGTTTTATCGGCGATGCGGTCGGCTGCCGCTTCCAGCCGGGCGGCAAAGGCGGCGCGGGCTTCTGGAGTGGGTCCAAGCCCTTCGCCAAGCAGGCTGAACAAGGTATCGGCCAGCGGGCGCGGTGCGGCGATCAGCGACTGCAAGCTGGCCGGGCCACGCTTGCGCAGCAGGCTGTCCGGATCGTCGCCGGCCGGCAGGGTGACGAAGCCGAGGCTGCGCGCGGCGGTTACCAGCGGCAGGGCAGTTTCGGCGGCGCGGGCGGCGGCCCGTCCCCCGGCGGTATCGCCGTCGAAGCACAGGATCGGATTGGGGCTGAGGCGCCAGAGCGCTTCCAACTGCTCCACCGTCAGCGCGGTGCCGAGCGGGGCGACCGCCCCGGTGAAGCCGGCCTGATGCAGCGCGATCACGTCCATATAGCCTTCGACCACGATCACGGGTTGGCCGGCACGCGCGGCGGCACGGGCGAAATCCAGCCCGTAGAGCATCCGGCGCTTGGAAAACACCTGGGTTTCCGGCCCGTTGACGTATTTCGGCACCCCGTCGCCGAGGATGCGACCGCCGCAGCTGACGACGCGGCCGGTGCGGTCGCGGATCGGGAACATGACGCGGTTGTAGAATTGTTCCCGCGCCGGGCGGCCGTCTTCGGCGGCGCGCAGCAGGCCGGCGGCAACCAGCATTTCCGGGGTGATGTCGTGTTTCGCCAGTTCAGTCTGTAAGCCGCCGCGTCCATCGCCGGACCAGCCCAGCCCGAAACGGGCGATGGTTTCGTCCGACAGGCCTCGCTTGCGCAGATAGCTCAGCCCGTCGGCGCCTTCGCGCGCATGCAGCAGGTGAGCGTAGAATTTTCCCGCGAGATCAAGTACATCGACCAATTCTAACCGCTGCCGTTCGGCTGCTGCGGCCGCCGGGGTGGGTTTGGGCACTTCCAGCCCGGCCTCGTCGGCCAGCGACTTCACTGCCTCCGGAAACGTCGCGCCGGCGGTGTGCATGACGAAGCTGATGGCATCGCCGTGCACGCCGCAGCCGAAGCAGTGGTAGGCGTCTTCATAGACATAGAAGCTCGGGGTTTTTTCATTGTGGAACGGGCAGTTGCCCTTCCAGTTGCGGCCGGATTTGGACAGTCTGACCTTGCGCGCCACCAGCCCCTGCATCGGGGTGCGGGCGCGCAGTTCGGCCAAAAATCCGTCCGGCAGGGCCAAATCAGCCGCCCAATGCCGCTTTAACCAGCGGCCCGACCTTGGCCATGTCCAGATTGGCCGCATGCTTTGCCTTCAGCGCCGCCATCACCTTGCCCATGTCCTTGATGCTGGCGCCGCCTGTTTCCGCAATTGCCGCGGCAACCGCCGCTGAGGTCGCCGCATTGTCCATCTGCTGCGGCAGAAAACTCTCGATGACGGCGATTTCCGCCTCCTCCTTGGCAGCGAGTTCTTCCCGCTTGCCCTGACGGTACAAATCGACCGCCTCGCGCCGGGACTTCGCCATGCCGCGCAGCATGACGACGATTTCCTCATCCGGCACCCGCTCCACCCCTTTCGGGCGGGCGGCGATGTCGAAATCCTTCAATTTGGCGGTGATCATTCGCAGCGTGGACACGCGCGGCGCGTTCTTGGCCAGCATCGCGGTCTTCAGTTCAGCGGTGAAATCGTCGCGCAATGCCATGCCAAGCTCCTTCGGCGGAAAAATATCCCCCTATATATATAGGCGCGACGGCGACAGGTCACTTGGGAAATTTATTCCCACACGAATCAAATGGTTGCACTGGGAAATAATTTCCCATAGAACGTTGTCATGTCCGTCACGGTCGAATCCATTATCCAGCGCCTCGGTGGCGCCGAGGCTGCCGCCGCCCAGCTTGGCGTCGGCACCGAGGCGTTGCGCAAATGGCGCCAGGCGCAGTCCATCCCCGCCCGCCACTGGCCGGCGGTGATCGCCGCGACCGGCCTCGATCTCGACGACCTCGTCCCCCAAAAGAAGAGCCCCGCGATGCAAGACAGTTCCGCCCCGCCCGCAGGTGCCACCGCGGCACTCGTGCTCGCCGACGGCAGCGTGTTCTGGGGCCGCGGTTTCGGCGCACATAAGACCGCCAGCGCCGCGGCGGAAATCTGCTTTTCCACCGCGATGACCGGCTACCAGGAAACCCTGACCGACCCATCCTTCGCCGGGCAGGTGATCACCTTCACCTTTCCCCATATCGGCAATGTCGGCACCAACGCGCAGGATCTGGAAGCCGGCGCCATCGCCGCGCGCGGCCTGCTGGTCAAGCAGGACATTACCGAGCCATCCAGTTGGCGGTCGCATCAGCATCTGGATGCCTGGCTGCGCGCCCAGGGTGTGTGCGGCATTTCGGGCATCGACACGCGCGCGCTGACCTTGCGCATCCGCGACCACGGCGCACCCTCCGGTGTGCTGGCCTACCCCGAAGATGGAAGGTTCGACCTTGTCGGCCTCGCCGCCAGCGCGAAGGCGTGGTCCGGGCTGGAGGGCCTCGATCTGGCCAGGGAGGTATCCTGCACCCAGTCGTACGAGTGGGACGAAACCGAGTGGGCGTGGCCCGCCGGCTTCGGCCGGCAGAGCGCGCCGACCCACCACGTGGTCGCGGTCGATTACGGCGCCAAGCGCAACATTCTGCGCTGCCTCGCCGCTGCCGGGTTCCGGGTAACGGTGGTGCCGGCCACCGCCACCGCCGACGATATTCTGCGCCACAACCCCGATGGCGTATTCCTGTCCAACGGCCCCGGCGATCCGGCGGCAACCGGCGGCTACGCGGTGCCGGCGATCCAGGGCGTGCTGGACGCGGGCAAGCCGATCTTCGGCATCTGCCTCGGGCATCAATTGCTCGGTCTGGCGCTGGGCGCGAAAACCTACAAGCTCGCCCGCGGCCATCGCGGCGCCAACCAGCCGGTGAAAGACCTCGCCACCGGCAAGGTGGAAATCACCAGCCAGAACCATGGCTTCGCGGTCGATGCGGCCAGCCTGCCGGACGGCGTGCATGTGACCCATGTGAGCCTGTTCGACGGCAGCAATGAAGGCATTGCCTGCCCGGCCCGGCGCGCGTTCAGCGTGCAATATCACCCGGAAGCGAGCCCCGGCCCCACCGATAGCCATTATCTGTTCGCCCGCTTCCGCGATCTGATCGAGGGCCGAACGACCGCCTGACCATGGACACGGCCGCCCTGCTGCTCCGCATCGCGTTTCATCGTCGCATCGATGAAGCCAACGCCGACGAAGCGCGGGACACCATCGCCAGACTAGCCGGCCACGCAATCCCCGATTTCCACGCCGCGTTGGAAAAATGCCTTGTCCTGGGCTGGATCGAAGACCCCATCCGCCTCGAAGACCACGCCTTGCAATGCCATTGGCGCCTGATCCTGACACAAGCGGGTGTCGCACAGGCGCGGAAAATCATCGGAGCCTGAGATGCCCAAACGGACCGACCTCAAATCCATCATGATCATCGGCGCCGGCCCGATCGTCATCGGCCAGGCCTGCGAGTTCGACTATTCCGGCGCCCAGGCCTGCAAGGCGCTGCGGGCGGAGGGCTATCGCGTTATCCTGGTGAATTCCAATCCCGCCACCATCATGACCGACCCCGGCTTGGCGGACGCCACTTACATCGAGCCGATCACGCCGGATTTCGTCGAAAAAATCATCGCCCGCGAACGGCCGGACGCGCTGCTGCCGACCATGGGCGGGCAGACCGCGCTGAACACCGCCATGGCTTTGTTCAAATCCGGCGTGCTGGAAAAATACAATGTCGAACTGATCGGCGCCAAGGCCGATGTGATCGACCGCGCCGAGGACCGGCTGAAATTTCGCGACGCGATGGCCGAAATCGGCATCGAAAGCCCGGCCAGCCGCATCGCCCACACGATGGCCGAAGCCCGCGCCGCGCTGGCGGAAATCGGTCTGCCCGCCGTGATCCGCCCCAGCTTCACCCTCGGCGGCACCGGCGGCGGCATCGCCTATAATCGGGAGGAATTCGAGCATTTCGTGCAGTCTGGCCTGGACGCCTCGCCGACCACCGAAGTGCTGGTGGAACAATCCGTGCTCGGCTGGAAAGAGTACGAAATGGAAGTGGTGCGCGACAGCCGCGACAATTGCATCATCATCTGCGCCATCGAAAACGTCGATCCGATGGGCATCCATACCGGCGACAGCGTGACCGTCGCCCCGGCGCTGACGCTGACGGACAAGGAATATCAGGTGATGCGCGATGCCTCGATCGCCTGCCTGCGCAAGATCGGGGTGGACACTGGCGGTTCGAACGTGCAGTTCGCGGTCAACCCGGCGGACGGCAAACTCGTGGTTATCGAAATGAACCCGCGGGTTTCGCGCTCCTCCGCATTGGCATCCAAGGCCACAGGCTTCCCGATTGCCAAGGTCGCCGCCAAGCTCGCCGTCGGCTACACGCTCGATGAACTCACCAACGACATCACCATGACCACGCCGGCCAGCTTCGAGCCGACCATCGATTACGTGGTGATCAAAATCCCCCGCTTTACCTTCGAAAAATTCCCCGGCACCCCGGCTCTGCTGTCCACCTCGATGAAATCCGTCGGTGAGGCGATGGCGATCGGCCGCAGCTTCGCCGAAGCCCTGCAAAAGGGCCTGCGCAGCATGGAAACCGGCTATTCCGGCCTCGACCCGATCGAGGCGCCCGGCGATGGCGGGCTCGATGCGTTCCGCGCCGCGCTGTCGCAGCCGAAACCGGATCGCATCGTGATGGCCGCCCAGGCGCTGCGCGCCGGCATGTCGGTGGAAGACATCCACGACGCCAGCAAGTTCGACCCATGGTTCCTGCGCGAACTGGAGAAATTGGTTGCCACCGAACGGCAGATCGCCGCCGACGGCCTGCCGACCGAGGCGGTCGGCTTGCGCCGTGTCAAAGCACAAGGCTTTTCCGACAAGCAGCTTTCCCGCCTCGCGCATGTGTCCGAACCCGCCGTGGCCAGCCTGCGCAAAAAACTCGGCGTGCTGCCGGTCTATAAGCGGATCGACACCTGCGCCGGCGAATTCGCCTCCGCCACGCCCTACATGTATTCCACTTACGAAGGCGGCTTCGGCACCCCGGCGTGCGAAGCCGATCCGTCCGACCGCGAAAAGATCATCATCCTCGGCGGCGGCCCCAACCGCATCGGCCAGGGCATCGAATTCGACTATTGCTGCGTCCATGCCGCCTACGCGCTCAAAGAAGCCGGTTTCGAGACCATCATGGTCAACTGCAACCCGGAAACCGTCAGCACCGATTACGACACCTCGGACCGGCTTTATTTCGAACCGCTGACCGAAGAAGATGTTATCGCCATCGTTCGCCGCGAGCAGACCAACGGCACCGTCAAAGGCTGCATCGTGCAGTACGGCGGGCAAACCCCGCTGAAATTATCGCAGGCTTTGTCGAAAGCCGGCATCCCCATCCTCGGCACCTCGGCCGATGCCATCGATATCGCCGAGGATCGCGAACGCTTCCAGGCGCTGCTCCACAAGCTCGGTCTGCGCCAGCCGGAAAACGGCATCGCCCGCTCCACCGCCGAGGCCGAAAAAATCGCCGAACGGGTCGGCTACCCCGTCGTCATCCGCCCCAGCTACGTGCTCGGCGGTCGCGCCATGGAAATCGTCTATGACGACCGTGGCCTGGCGCGCTACATGCGCGAAGCGGTCAAAGTGTCCGGCGACAACCCGGTGCTGATCGATCGTTACCTTAACGACGCGATCGAGGTCGATGTGGACTGCATCGCCGACGGCGAAACCGTCTACGTCGCCGGGGTGATGGAACATATCGAGGAAGCCGGCATCCATAGCGGCGACAGTGCCTGCGCCCTGCCGCCCTACACGCTTTCGCCCGCCACTGTCACCGAACTGAAGGCGGAAACCGAGGCGATGGCCAAGGCGCTCGGCGTGGTTGGGCTGATGAACGTGCAATATGCTATCAAGGACAATGAAATTTTCGTTCTCGAAGTGAACCCACGCGCATCCCGCACCGTGCCGTTCGTGGCCAAAGCAACCGGCGTGCCGGTGGCGAAAATCGGCGCTCGGGTGATGGCCGGCGCAAGGCTGTCGGACTTCAAACTCGACGACGACAGCATCGCCCCGCACGTCGCGGTGAAAGAAGCGGTCTTCCCGTTCAACCGCTTCCCCGACGTGGACACCATCCTCGGCCCCGAAATGAAATCGACCGGCGAGGTGATGGGCCTCGATTCCAGCTTCGAACGCGCCTTCGCCAAAAGCCAGCTCGCCGCCGGCGTGATCCTGCCGGAACAAGGCTGCGCCTTCCTTTCCATCCGCGACAGCGACAAGGCCGCCGCCATCGCGGTCGCCCGCCGGCTGATCGACAGCGGCTTCACCATCATGGCCACCCGCGGCACCGCCGCCCGGCTGCGCGACGCGGGCATGGAGGTCAAAATCATCAACAAAGTGCTCGAAGGCCGCCCGCACTGCGTGGACGCCATCCGCAGCGGCGATATCCAACTGGTAATCAACACCGCCGCCGGCGCGCAAACGGTCGCCGATAGCTTCGATATCCGCCGCAGCGCCCTTACCCACGGCGTGCCGCACTACACCACCATCGCCGGCGCCCGCGCCGCTGCCCACGCGATCGCCGCGGTCAAAGCCGGTACCCTTGAAGTCATGCCGCTCCAAGCCTACTTTCGTGGATCGTTCTGATACCCCGGCGCGGTTGGGGCCCAAACCTGACCGCGCCAAAGTCACTTAAACCCAACGGCATCAACTGAGGTCCACGACGTGCAGAAGTTCCCGATGACCCTGCCCGGCCTGCAACGCCTAGAGGAAGAACTGCGCCTGCTGAAAGGCACCGAACGCTTCGCGGTCATCCGCGCGATCGCCGAAGCCCGCAGCCACGGCGACCTGTCGGAAAACGCCGAATATCACGCCGCCCGCGAACGCCAGTCTTTTATCGAAGGCCGCATCCAGGAACTGGAAGAAATCATCGGCGCGGTCGAACTGATCGACCCCGCAACCCTGTCCGGCAACAACGTCAAATTCGGCGCTGTGGTCGAGCTGATCGACGAAGAAACCGAAAAAACCTCAACCTACCAAATCGTCGGCGTCCACGAAGCCGACATCAAACAAGCCCGCCTCTCGGTCTCCTCCCCTCTCGCCAAAGCCCTGATCGGCAAAAAAATCGGCGACACCGTCGCCGTCCCCACCCCCGGCGGCGACCGCAGCTACGAGATCATCTCGGTCAAGTTTGGGTAGAGCTTCCCGGGGCTTGGGGGAAGGAAGCAAGGCGGGGGCGCTGCCCCTCGACCCCGCAAGGGGCAGCGGCCCCTTGACCCGTGACTTAAGCGAAGCATTGGGCCAGGGAAGAAGGGGGGCAACCGTGCCGTTGCAACCACCTCGCAGCCCCCCTTCTTCCCTGACCCACCCCTTGCCTTAAAGTGATGGGGTCAAGGGGACCCCTGACCCCTTGCGGGTCCAGGGCAGCGCCCTGGCCTTACTTCCTTATCTTTCACACTCCCAAGGACCCCCTTCAAATGTCGCAACTCGATCTGCTCGGTGACTTGGTAGCGGCGGCCCGGCGGGCGGGGGCGGATGTGGCGGATGCGGTGGCGGTGGCGGGGACGAGTTTGTCCGTGTCGGTGCGGGCGGGGGTGGTGGAGCATTTGGAGCGGGCGGAGGGGCGGGATTTAGGGTTACGGGTGTTTGTCGGGCGGCGCAGTGCGATTGTGTCGTCGTCGACGTTTGATCCGGGTGGGTTTGCGGCGTTGGCGGAGCAGGCGGTGGCGATGGCGCGGGTGGTGCCGGAGGATCCGTTTGGCGGGTTGGCGGACGAGGCACGGGCGCCGGATGCGGCGGATTTGGAGGTTTGCGATTTGGTGGAGCCGGATGCGGCTGATTTGATCGGGCGTGCGCGGGTGGCGGAGGATGCGGCGCTGGCGGTGGCGGGCGTGGTGCAGGCGGAGGGTGCGGAGGCGGGCTATAGCCGGAGCGAGTCCGCGATTGTGACTTCGGCGGGGTTTGCCGGGCGGACGGCGCGCAGCGGGCATTCGGTGAGTGTGAGTGCGTTGGCGGGCAGCGGCACGGCGATGGAGCGGGATTACGACTACACCAGTGCGGTGTGGTTGGCGGATTTGGAGGAAGCCGGGCTGATCGGGCGCAATGCGGGGGAGCGTGCGGTGCGGCGGCTGAACCCGCGCCGGCCGAAGACCGGGGTGATGAGTGTGGTGTTCGACCCGCGGGTTTCGGTGGGTTTGGTTAGGCATTTTATTGGCGCGATCAATGGTGCGGGAATTGCGCGCGGGACCAGTTTTCTGAAGGACAGTTTGGGCAAGCGGGTTTTTGCGCCTGGGATTTTCATTGTCGACGAGCCGCGCCGGCGGCGTGGGCTGCGGTCGCGGTTGTTCGATGGCGAGGGCGTGCCGACGCAGGATCGCAATCTGGTGGAGGACGGAGTGGTGACAACCTGGCTGTTGGACAGCCGGACCGCGCGGCAGTTGGGCATGGTGACAACCGGCCATGCGGCGCGCGGTACGTCCGGCCCGCCATCGCCGGGGGCGACGAACTTATATTTGCGCCCGGGAGGGCTGACGCCGGCAGCGTTGATGGCGGATATCAAGGAGGGGCTTTACGTCACCGAATTGATGGGCACCGCGGTGAGCATTTTGACCGGCGATTACAGCCGTGGGGCGTCCGGCTACATGATCCGCGATGGCGTGCTGGCGGAGCCGGTGGCGGAGATCACCATCGCCGGCACGTTGCAGCATATTTTCGCCCATATGGTGCCGGCCAGCGATTTGCGCCTGCGCCGGGGAACCGATGCCCCGACGATACGGGTGGATGGTTTGACGGTTGCGGGAAGTTAAGGGAGGCCCCCTCGATTCCGGGCCAGCGCGTGCTATATGTTGCGATGAACTCGGGAGATTAAGACGCGCCATGCGCCGCATCGGTCCAATTTTCGCCATTCTGCTGGCTCTGGTTTTCGCGTTGTCTCCGGTTCTGGCCGATGCCAGGGCCGGCAGTGGGGCCTCCATGGGCAGCCGGGGTGTGAACACCTATCGCGCCCCGCCGGCAACCGCGACCGCCCCTTCGATGGCCGCCCCGATGCAGCGCAGCGCCACACCGGCGCCGTCCTATGCGCCGTCGCCGGGCTATGCGCAGCCGGCGCGGCCCGGCTTTTTCGGCCGTTCGCCGTTTATGTCCGGCCTGCTGGGCGGAGTGATCGGCGCTGGGATTGGCGGGATGCTGTTTGGCGGTGGGTTCTTTCATGGCATTTCTGGCTTCGGCGGCTTCCTTGGCTTCCTGATCCAGATTTTCCTGATCGTGATGATCGGGCGCTGGCTGTTCGGCATGTTCTTCCGCAGCCCGGCGATGGCGACCGGGCCGGATGTGGTGACCCGCATGCCGGTGCAGGGGGCGCTGCCGGGGGGATCCGGCCCGCCGCCGGTGGCGATCGGCCCAGCCGATTACACCCAGTTCGAGCAGAATTTGCAGGCCGTGCAGGCGGCCTGGAGCGCGCAGGATATCAACCAGTTGCGCGCGGTGGCGACGCCGGAGATGGTCGGCTATTTCAACGAACAGTTGAGCGAGCAGGCCAGCCGCGGGGTGCGCAACATGGTGACAGCGGTGCATCTGGAGCAGGGCGATCTGTCGGAAGCCTGGGCAGAGCCGGGGCGCGAATATGCGACCGTGGCGATGCGGTTTTCGATGATCGACGTGACGGTGGATGCGGCTGGGCGCGTGGTTGACGGCAATCCGAACCAGCGCAGCCAGACCACCGAGGTGTGGACGTTCCTGCGCGCGCCGGGAGGGCATTGGCTGCTGTCGGCGATCCAGCAGACGCAGTAGACGCAGTCAGCCAAATAGGTATAGCCCGCGAGAGCGACGGCGAGCAATCGCTCACTGAGCCGTATGAGTCAGCCGCAGGGGAGTGCCGCCGGCATCGCTGCCCCAGGCGATCCGTCCGACGGCGTGGCAGTTCTCGCAGACGGCGTGCCAGGCGTTGTAGCCGGTGCCGCAGGCGTCACATTGCCAGCCCGGCGGGAGTGGTGCCATCGCAGCGTTGCGCAGGGCTTGGCGCTCGGCGTCCGGCGCCTGGGTGGCGCGGGCAAGATCGGCACGCAGCAGGCCGGCGCGGCGGTCGATTAGCCCGCCATGTTCGGCCGCTTCCAGGTGGTAGGCGGCATCGCCGAGCGCACCGGCTTCGAGCGATAGGCGGGCGAGCGCCAGTTGCACTTCCGGGTGGGCGGCGCGCGGCTGCACGAAGCTGGTGAAAAGCTTGAGCCGTGCGACTGGGTCCGCGCCTGGTGCGATGACGAAACCCACCAGATCGGGGTGCGGCGCGCACTGCCAGGTTTCGCGCACCGCCTCAATGGCCTGGCGTTCCTGGCCGGCGTTGCGCAGGCAACCGGCATACGTAAGCGCGGCGGGGGTGAGCGCAGCGGGGGCGAGGGCTTTGGCTTCGGTCCAAGCTTGCTTGGCCAGTCGCAGGGCATCGTCCGCGCTGGTGCTGGCTTGGGCGGCGGCGATCGACAGAGCGGCGTGGGCCGGACCGGGTTCGGCGATGGCGGCGGCCTGGGTCCAGTTGGACTGGCGGGCGGCCAGCATCAGTCTGGTGTCCCGCAGCCAGGTTTTGCCGGGCTGCTTGGCTTCCGCCTGGGCTGCCAGCAGCGCCGCCTCATCCCAGTCCTGGCGCGCCACTGCCTGACGGAACAGGCCGCGTAGCCCGAGGAAGGCGCCTTGGTCATGCGCTGCAAGCTGGCGGAAATAGACCGCGGCGGCATCTTCGCGCCCGGCCAGCCGCTCAGCTTCGGCGGCATGCAGAAGGGTTTGCGGGGTGGGACCGAGTAATCGCAACGCGCGCTGGGCTTCCTTGCGGGCGGTCGGTGCGTCGCCGGCGGCGAGGGCCACCAAGGAGCGATTGATGGCGATGTCGCCGCTGTCGCGGTTACGCCGTGCGCGCCGATCAAGCAGAAGACGAGGAAGCCGCCGCAGGCCGCCGTGCAAGCGCATGGCGAGATAGACAAGCAACAGCAGCAGCACCACGGCGACCAGCGCGACCGGGGTTTTGGTTGCGATGGTATAGTCGGCGACGTGCAGCACCGCCTGGCCCGGCAGCCCGGCGAGCCACCATGTTGCGGCAACCACCAAGGCGGCGATGACAACGAAGCCGATGATTTTGCGCATCAGCGCGGGGCTTCCATCGTGGCCAGAGCGGCGCGCGCATCCAGCAGCGCCTGCGCCCGGGCTTTCCAATCAGCCATGATCGCGGCGGCACCGGGATCGAGCGTGCCGAGGCTGGCCACTGCGCCGGCAAGGTCACCGGCATCGAGCTTTTCGGCGGCATCGCCAAGTATGATCGTCGCCGGCGCGCCGATCAGCACTTTGTCATGGTCGGTCACCGTGACCTGGGCGCGGATTTGCACCCAGATGTGCTCAGCGAGCGATTGGCTTTCGGTGCTCGGACGGCTGGCTTGCGCGGCGCGGGCCGCGAGCGGGCGGAATTCCAGCCGCAGCGCCGCTTCGGTGGGTGGGGCGGTGTCCGCAAAGCGGGCCAGCGCCGGCGGGGCACCCTGCACCGGGCCGAGCTTGCGCCCGGCGGCCAGCGCGACAGCGATCGCCTGTTTCTGTTCGAGCGCTATCAGCCGTTGGCCGACATCGGCGCTGACCGGGCGCTGTTCGAGGGCAGTGAGCCGCGCTTCCAATGGTGCCAGATCGACTGATGCCGTTACCGCCGGCAACGGCGCGGGGCGCGACGCTGGGCGTTGTTCGAGCGCGGTCAGGCGGCGATCGAGCTGGGCGAGCCGGGTGGCGAGGGGGCCGAGGTCCGGCGCTGGGCGGGCACTGAGTTGCCCGAGCTCAGTCGCCATCTGGTTTGCTGTGGTGGCGAGCTTCTGCTGTTCCAGCCAAAGATAGCAAACCGCAAGAGTGAGCATTGCCAGCCCCAGCATGGTCAGCGCCTTACCTGGGTTGTGTCTTTGCGCCGCCGGATAGGGCGCGACGCGGTGCGGCACGACAGCGTCCGGCCGCGCCTTTGATGGCGGAACGGATTCTGGCGGGATGGTCGCCGGTTGGGTGGCGTTGGGCGCGGTCGGAATATCGGTCATGGGAGGAGTGCCAACAATTCGTCCTGATTGGGGCGGGAAGCAACACGGATGCGTTGCCACTGCAAGGGGGTCAATGCCTGCGCGGTGGTCGCCGAAATCGCCAGTGCCACCATCGAATGCGGTGGTGGCAGCAGGCGGCTGAGAGCGACAAAGGCGCGGGCGCTGGCTGGCGAAAAGAATAGCACGTAACCAATCATTCCCGCACGCAACGCCGCATCGACGTCAGCGTTCCAATGCCGGGCCGGGCGGGTGCGGTAGACCACCCGCCGGACGATGCGAAACCCGAGGGTGCGTAGGGGTTCGACGATATCGGCGGCCAGCGCGGCGGCACCGGGACACAGCAGGCTGCCGGCTTTCGGGTCGCAGTGCGCGGCGACGCAGGCCATCAGATCCGTCGCGGTGCCGGCTGCGTTGATCACGGTGGCGAATCCGGCCACGCGGGCGGCGGCGGCGGTTGCGGCGCCGACCGCGAAGGTCGGCAGATGATGAAATTTTGCCGACAGCGCCGGGATGGCATTTGTACTGGTCAGCAGGATCGCCTGGAGCTTTGTCGGGTCGGGCAGTGAAGCTGGGCAAGCCTCCACTACCAAAGCCGGCGAAAGCAACCCGACATACCCCATCGCTGCCAACCGTTGCAGTGTAACGGAAGCTCCCGGCTCCGGCCGCGTAACCAGCACAACCCGAGCGCGCGGTGCAATAGGGCTAACCAAAGCGCGGCTCTAAAGTGAAAAAGGTTTTTGGGTTCTTTTTTTCAAAAAACAACACCGTCCCTAAGCAAACAGATCACGTGGACTATCCGCCCGCAAGCTGGCGCCAAGTTCAGCCCCAAGGCGGGCCGCATCGCCGGGATGCCCGACAATATCGCGGCGTAGCAGGAAGCTGCCATCCGGCCGAGCGACCAGACCGGACAGGCGAAGCGCGCCATCCGCCCGCCATTCGGCATGGCCGCCGATCGGGGTGCGGCAGGAGCCATCGAGTTCGGCGAGCAGCGCGCGTTCGGCGGTTGAAGCGGCTTTAGCCTGCGGGTCTTCGATGCCGGACAGCAGTTCCAACAGTTCGCGGTCGCCCGCCCGCACGGTGATGCCGACGATGCCCTGGCAGGCGGCAGGCAGCATGACATCGGGTTCCAGCACGACCGATGCCTTATCGCCCAGGCCGAGCCGGTTCATGCCGGCGAGCGCCAAGAGAGAGGCTTCGCAGTCGCCACGGAGCAATTTGTCCAGCCGGGTTTGCACGTTGCCACGCATGGTGGTGATCCGCAGGTCGGGCCTGAAGTGCAGCATTTGCGCCTGCCGGCGGACCGAACTGGTGCCGACCAGAGCGCCGAGCGGCAGGGCGCCGTAGGGGTTTTGCGGATCGGCGGTCAGATGCTGCGCCACGATCAGGGCGTCGCGGGCGTCTTCCCGTTTCAGAGTGCAGGCCAGGACGATGCCGTTGGGGAGTTCTGTTTCCAGGTCCTTCAGGCTGTGGACGGCGAAATCTATTCGGCGGTCGGCCAGGGCTTCGTGAATTTCCTTGGCGAACAGGCCCTTGCCGCCGATATCGGCCAGCCGCGTGCCGGCCGCCTGGGTGGCGTCGCCGGTGGTGCGGATGGCATGTTCCTCGAACACGTCGAGACTTTGCAGCACCGGGCAGAAGCCGCGCAG
>JAYTQP010000176.1:0-8019 GCA_043746675.1 Rhodospirillales bacterium
CTGCTGCGGTGACCACTTTGTGGACCGCCAAGCCGACCCAGGCGCTGCTGCCCGGCCTGAAAGGCGGCGGAGCAGCCCCGGCCGGCGCCTCCGTCGCGCCGGCCGCACCATGAGCCCGGTCGGGATCGATGTCGTGTCCAATTTCGGCCACGACGAGCGCGGCGCTTCCGCCGCCACGCGGCCGGACCGGCCGGCGATCATTGCCTTTCTCGATGACGCCACCACCGAAACCGCCTTGCGCGACGGTCTCGCCGACGTGCTGCCGGAAGCCATCGACAGTCGGCGCGGCGGCATTCGGGCAGCGATCGCCACCATGCAGAAATCCGCCACGCCGCTGGTGCTGGTGGTCGATGTCGCCAGCGAGAGCGAGCCGCTGGCAGCCCTCGGCAAGCTGGCCGAGGTGGTGGAACCCGACGTGCGCGTGCTGGTGATCGGCCGCAGCGACGATCTGGATTTTTACCGTGAAGTCACCCGCGGCATGGGCGCGATAGAATATCTCGCCAAGCCGATCACGCGCTCGAAGGTCACCCGCCATTTCGGCCCGCTGGTGCTGGGCCGGTACCCCACCGCCAGCGAGCAGACCGGTGGGCGCATGGTTTCGGTGATCGGCGCCCATGGCGGCACCGGTGCATCGGTGCTGGCGGCCAGTCTGGCCTGGCATCTCGGTGTCATCCGGCGGCGCCACACCGTGCTGCTGGACGCCGATCTGCATCGCGGCGTCGGCGCTCTGCTGCTCAATACCACCCCCGGCAGTGGCCTGCGGCTGGCGCTGGAAGCGCCCGAACGGCTGGATGCGCTGCTGGCCGAACGTGCCGCCCAGCCAGCCGCCGAACGGCTGCATGTGCTGTCCGGACAGGAGGATCTGGCGTTGCAGCCGAGCTTTGCCCCCGGCGCCGCCGCAGCCCTGCTGGATGCGTTGCGTAAGCGCTATAATTTCATTGTCGCCGACGTGCCGTTCGCGCCGGTGCCGCTCTATCGCGAGCTGATGGATTTGTGCCACCAGCGCGTGGTCGTGATGCTGCCCAACCTGGTGAGCATCCGCGACACCTTGCGCCTGCTGGCCCTGCAGGGCGGCCCGCGCCAGACCCAGCGCGGCGTGGTGGTGCTGAACCGGATCGGCATGCCGGGCGGGTTATCCCGCCGGCAGGTGGAAGACGCGCTCGGCATGAAGATCGATGTCGGCATCCCCGACCTGCCGCGCCAGGCGGCCGCCGCCACCACCATGGGCGATCCCGCCGTGGCGATGAAAGGCGGCTTTCGCACCGGCATCATGGACCTCGCCCGTCAGGTTGCCGCCAGCGCCCTGATCGATGGCAACGTGAACGACGAAGCACTGGCCGAAACCGGCAAGAAATGGCGCGTGTCGTCATGGTTCAATTGAGCGCCGTCGGGTTTGGCCGCCGCGGTGTCGCCGCGACCCCTGCCATCGAGGCCTCCCTCGTCGGCGTGCAGCGCGCGCTGGCGGACGCGCCGCGCGATGCGGTCAACGATCTGCGCAGTGCCTGCCTGGCGCGGTTGGAACCGGCCGCCGTCGCGGCGGTGCCGCAGGACCGTCTGGCCGGCGAAATCGAGGCGCTGATCTCCGAGATCGCCACCGAGCGGCGGATCCAGCTCAACGGCCGTGAACAGCGCGCGCTGGCCCGCGAACTGGTGGACGACATGCTCGGCCTCGGCCCGATGGAAATCCTGCTGGAAGACGACGACATCGCCGACATCATGGTCAACGGGCCGAACAAGGTGTTCATCGAGCGCCATGGCAAGGTGGAGTTGTCGCCGGTGCGCTTTCGCGACGAGCAGCACCTGATCGGCATTTGCCAGCGCATCGCCTCCGCCGTTGGCCGTAGGATCGACGAATCGAGCCCGATGGTCGATGCCCGCCTGAAAGACGGCAGCCGGGTCAACATCGTCTTCTCGCCGCTGGCGCTGGAAGGTCCGGTGGTCTCGATCCGCAAATTCCGCAAGAAGGCGATCGGCTTCGAAGAACTGGTCGGCTATGGCGCGATGACCCCGCCGCTGGCGCAGGTATTGCAGTTGGCCGCCCGCATCCGGTTGAACGTGATTATCTCCGGCGGCACCGGGTCCGGCAAAACCACCTTGCTGAACGCAATGTCGCGCCAGATCGGGGTCGCCGAGCGGATCATCACGGTGGAAGACGCCGCCGAACTGCAATTGCAGCAGCCGCATGTGGTGCGGCTGGAAACCCGCCCGGTCAGCCTGGAAGGCCGCGGCGAGGTGAACCAGCGTGATCTGGTACGCAATGCACTGCGGATGCGACCCGATCGGATCATTCTCGGCGAGGTGCGCGGCGGCGAGGCGTTCGACATGCTGCAGGCGATGAACACCGGACATGACGGCAGCATGTCCACCATTCACGCCAACACCACCCGCGACGCCATCAGCCGTATCGAGAACATGGTGCAGATGGGCCACATGGGCCTTCCGGTGACCGCCATCCGCACCCAGATCGCCAGCGCGGTGCATCTGATCGTGCAGGTGGAACGCCAGCGCGACGGCGGCCGGCGGCTGACGCAGGTGACCGAGGTTTGCGGCATGGAGGGCGAGGTGATCGTGCTGAACGATATTTTCCAGTTCCACATGCTCGGCGAAACCGCGGCCGGACGGATTTACGGCCAGTACAAGATAAGCCGCGCCCGCCCCGCGTTTCAGCATCAACTGACCTATTACGGGCTGGATGCCGCCTGGCAGGCGGCGATGGAGGATGCCGATCATGGCGCTTGATCTACGCAGCATTGTAGCTTTGCTCGGCTTCATCGCGTTGATCTGCTCGGCGGCTGCCGGCGTGCTGATTTCCTATTCGGAATCGCAACGCAAGCGCTTCGACCAGCGGATGGCCGGCGTTGGCTCGCTGGCTTCGGCGGCAAGGATGCCGGCGGTCATGCGGCGGATTTCGCGCGCCGCACCGCGCCAGCCGACTATGTTGGAACGGCTGGCGTCGCTGTTCGGCATCGATCTGGCGCGGATCAAATTCTACTCGGTCCATCCGCTGGTGATTCTGGGCGGCAGCTTCGTCGCGGCTCGGCTGCTGTGTTATGCCCTTGCGCTGGTGTTCGACGGCTATGCGATCCTGTTGCTGGTAGCGATCTGGCCAATTCTCTGCCGGATCGTGATCAGCGTGATCGAAGGGCGGCGCTCGGCTTTGCTGCTGTCGCAACTACCCGAAGCACTGGCGATGATCGTGCGCTCGGTTCGGGTCGGCGTGCCGGTCGCCGAAGCTTTGCGGATTGTCGCCCGGGAAAGCCAGGAACCGACCGCGGGCGAATTTAGTCGCGTCGAAAGCGAGATCGCGATCGGCGGCGCGCTGGACGAATCGCTCAAGGCGATGGCGCAGCGCAGCGGCGTGGCCGAATATAAATTCTTTGCCACCACCTTGACCCTGCAGGCGCAAACCGGTGGCGCGCTGAGCGAAACCCTCGAAGGCCTGGCCGACGTAATCCGCAAGCGGCTGGCGCTGCGCGCCAAGGGCCAAGCGATGGCCGCACAGGCCAAAGCCAGCGCGACGGTGCTCGGCCTGATGCCGTTCGTATCTGGCGGCGGCATGTATTTCCTCAACCCGAGCTATATCGGGCTGCTGTTCAACGACCCGTTGGGCAAGGAAATGCTCGGCGTCGGCATCGGTCTGCTGTCGATCGGCGGGCTGATGATGTGGTCGATGATCAACAAAAGTCTGGCCTAGGGGGCAGGACATGAGCGACAAAATTCTGCTGCTCTCGCTTGGCTTCACCCTGCTGACGGCGGTCACCGCCTGGATGCTGCTGCGGCTATTCCAGGACGAGGAACGCGTTGGGCTGCGGCTGACCGACGCGAAGGGGGCGCGCAAGGCCGCGCCGATCAATGATCGCGGCGGCCGCCAGGGAATGAAGCCCGATAACGCTGTTCTGATGATCGTGCGCGATGCCATCACCAAAATCGGCGAGCGCATCGCCAACAGCGGGGTGATGCCGAGCAAGATGCTGGCCGAACTGGAACGCACGCTGACGATGTCCGGCATGACCACCAGCAACGCACTGGGGATGTTCATCGGCAGCAAAATTCTGCTGATGACCACCCTGCCACTGCTGGTGGTGCTGTTGCTGAGCGGTTGGCTGAGTGCGCCGGTGCTTTATGCCACTGCCGCCGTCAGCGCCGCCATCGGCTTGCTCGGGCCGGACTGGGTGGCCCGTAAAATGCGCGAGAAATATACGCTGCGGGTGCAGAAAGGCTTGCCCGATGCGCTCGATCTGCTGCTGATATGCGCCCAATCCGGCCTGGCGCTGGAAAGCAGCCTGGGCCGGGTCGAACTCGAAATGCGCAGCGTGCATCCCGATCTTTCCTGGGAGCTGGCGCAGACCGTGGCGGAATTGCAGATCATGTCCGATAGCCGGGTGGCGTTGGGCAACCTCGGCAGCCGCACCGGCCTGGACGGCCTGCGCCGGCTGAGTTCGACTTTGATCCAGACCATGCAGTTCGGCACGCCGCTCAGCGAGGCGCTGCGCATGCTGGCGCAGGAAATGCGGGTCGAGGTGATGATGAATTTTGAAGCCAAGGCGGCCCGCCTGCCGGTGCTGCTGACCCTGCCGATGGTGATGTTCATTTTGCCGAGCGTGTTCATCGTTGTTGCTGGACCCGCGGTTATCCAACTCATGCG
Organism: Rhodospirillales bacterium; assembly: GCA_043746675.1. Taxonomy (GTDB): domain Bacteria; phylum Pseudomonadota; class Alphaproteobacteria; order Acetobacterales; family Acetobacteraceae; genus CAITOL01. The sequence goes on from JAYTQP010000176.1 coordinate 4,646, forward strand.
CGGCTTCATGGCATGACAATGAAAAAGGATCGTTCCATGCGCGCCGTTTCTGTATTCAACGCAACCGGCTTGATCGTGAAATCCTGGCCGCTGGCGCTGGCATTTTTGCTGGCTGCCTGTGGGCAAGGCGCGCAGGGCGACCTGCAAGCCAGCCAGGACCCGAACATCCTGATGGGCCGCGCCGCACTTTCCGGTGGCGCGCCGGCGCTGGCGCTCAATGCCGGTGCGACCGTCTTGAAGCAGCACCCCGGCGATCCGGATGGTCTGGCGCTGCAGGCCGACGCCTTGTCCGCGATGGGCCGCGGCGCGGAAGCGGTTCCGGTTTATAGGCAACTGCTGGCACTCGATCCGAAATCGGTCAACGCTCATATCGGCCTTGGCCGCGTGCTGCTGGCAACCGACGCCGCCGCCGCCGAGACCGAATTCCTCGCCGTGCTCGCGGTGGCACCGGATACCGCGATTGCGGCCAACGATCTCGGCATTGCCCGCGACTTGCAGGGGCATCACGAGGACGCCCAGATCGCTTATCGCCGCGCCCTCGGGCTGGCGCCGTCGTTGCAGGCCGCGAGCATCAATCTGGCGCTGTCGCTGAGCGTCAGCGGCCATGCCGCCGAAGCGGTGCCGATGCTGCGTCCGCTGGCCGAGGCGCCAGGCGCGGATGCGAAACTGCGGCAGAACCTGGCCGTTGCGCTGGCCATGTCGGGCCAGCGCAAGTCGGCCGAGCAATTGCTGTCGCGCGACATGCCGCCACAGGAGGTGCAGATCGCGCTCGATCATTTCGTGGCCCTGGCGCCCCAGCAGTAGGCTGGGTTCGCCCGCGCCGGTCGCCATGGAAGCTGGATTGAAGTTGCAATGAACGTTTTGATCGTCTCCAGCCGGGCGCACATCGTGCCGGTTGTTCAGGCGCTGTTGCAGGCCCGTGTTGTCCACCCAAACCTGTTCCGGATCGGCGATTTCGGCGAACTCGCGCGCGTTCTATCCTATGCCCATTGCGACCTGTTGGTGGTGGACGCCCGCACCAGCGGCTATGGTGCATCCTTCAACGAAGCCACCTTGCGCCAGCAGCAACCGGGCCTGCCGATCATCGTGCTGGACGCTGGAGATCTTGCGCCGGCCGCGCCGCTCGCGGCCTCGGAGGATCGTCTGCTGCGGGCGCTGCGGCTGATTTCTCCTGATGCCGAACTGATCACGCCCAGCCCGCCCGAAACTGCGCCGCCGCCGTTGGCGCTGACCGCGCGGCAGTTGGACGTGCTGCATCTGCTGCGCCGGGGCTGCCGGACGCGCGAGATTGCCGCAGCACTCGGGGTGACGGTGCCGACGGTAAAATCGCATTTGCGCGCACTCTATCGCTATCTCGGTGCGACCAACCGGCTGCAAGCGGTCGTCAAGGCGGTGCCGCTCGTCAGCGAGGTACCCCGCGCCGCCGCTGGCAGCGTGTTACGCGTGGTCGCATAAGCCTGCGTGCCACGAATTTTTTTGGCATACCGATTGCGCATACCCCCTTATCGTTCGTAGCATGTAGCACGCAGCAACGGGGGACAGTGCAATGCGACGTAGAGAAATGCTGAAAGTGGTAGCGGCAACGGCGGCGGCTGGTGGCCTGGCGCGACCGGCGGTTGGGCAGACCAGTTCGGTGCTGCGCTTCGTGCCGCAGGCCAATCTGTCCAGCCCGGACCCGATCTGGACCACGGCGACGGTCGCCTTCATCCACGGCTACATGATCTGGGACACGCTGTACGGCCTGGATGAAAAACTGGCGCCGCAGCCGCAGATGGCGGCCGGGCACGAAGAATCAGCGGACGGGCTGACCTTCACCATCACCTTGCGCGACGGGCTGAAATTCAGCGACGGCGCGCCGGTGCTGGCGAAAGACTGTGTGCAATCAATCATCCGCTGGTCCAAGCGCAACCCGATGGGCGGCACTTTGATGGCGCGCTGCAACGAACTGGTGGCGCTGGACGACAAGCGCCTGCAATTCCGGATGAAAAAGCGCTTCCCGATCACCGCCTACGTGCTGGGCGGCGAGGGCTGCTTCATCATGCCGGAGCGCCTCGCCAAAACCGACGCCTACACCATGATAACCGAATATGTCGGGTCCGGCCCTTTCAAGTTTCTGCGCGACGAATGGGTTTCCGGCGCATCGGCTGCTTATGCCCGCAATGCGGATTACAAGCCCCGGCAGGAAGCGCCGTCGATGTGGGCGGGCGCCAAGATCGCCAATTTCGATCGGGTTGAATGGCATATCATGCCGGATGCCGCCACCGCTTCGGCCGCCTTGCAGCGCGGCGAAGTGGATTGGTGGGAAAACCCGCTGCCCGATCTGGTGCCGCAACTGCGCAAGGCCGCCGGCATCAAAACCGAAGTGCTGGACCCGCTCGGCGCACTCGGGGTGATCCGCTTCAACCATCTGCTGCCGCCGTTCGACAATGTGAAGCTGCGCCGGGCGCTGATCCCCGGTTTCGATCAGGATGAATGCCTGACAGCTAATTTCGGCGATCTTGCCAAGGAACTCGGCCGCGATGGTGCCGGCTTTTTCACCGCCGGGTCGCCGTATGCCAACGATGCCGGAATGGCGGCGCTGACCGGCAAGCGCGACTTGGCGCTCACCCGCAAGCTGGTCGCCGAAAGCGGCTACAAGGGCGAAGAAGTGCTGCTGATGTCGCCGACCGATCAGGCCGGCTTGCAAGCCACCAGCCAGGTTGTCGCCGATTATTTGAAGCGGGCCGGCCTGAATGTGAATTACGCCTCGATGGATTGGGGCACGCTGGTCGCCCGGCGGGCGAAGAAGGATCCGGTGGCACAAGGCGGCTGGAACATCTTCTGCACCACCTGGGGCGGGCTCGCCGTCGCCAACCCCGGCAGCAGCCAGATTCTGCGTGGCAATGGCGGCGATGGCTGGTTCGGCTGGGCCACCATGCCGAAAATCGAAGCCTTGCGCGACCAGTGGTTCGATGCCCCCGATCTCGCCGCGCAGCAGCAGATCTGCCGCGAGATACAATTGCAGGCGTTCCGGGATGTGCCGGTGATCCCGACGGGCATGTATTTCAGCCCGACCGCCTATCGCAGCGACATCACCGGCATCATAAAATCCGGGGTGGCGCTGATGTGGGGGGTCAAGCGGGTATAAGCCGGCCCCAACTGGTTACGGTTGCGATGCGCAGCGCAATGACCGGCAGGTCGGCGATGCGCATCGCGGCCAGTTGCCGATAGCGGGCGACCAGCAATGCCTGCGCGGCTTCGTGCTCGGCGCCATCGTGCAAAATGGTGGCCGGGCCGCGCAGCATGACCCAGGCGAGGCGGGACCAGTCTTCGCGATAACGATCGACGGTGACCGCGACCTGCGGGTTGGCCGCGATGTTGCGAAGCCGCTTCAA
>JAYTQP010000177.1:0-3156 GCA_043746675.1 Rhodospirillales bacterium
GCGAACAACGCAAAGGCCACCAGGGTTAGGACGATGCTCCGCTGCTTGTCGGTAAGCCCGGCGAACGGGCGGGCAACGGCCTGGGTCAGGGCTGCGATCATGCGCGCGGTTCCTTCAGGACTTGTTCGGCGCAAGGCGCCCGAGCAGCCCCGCCGGACGCAACACCAGCACCAGCACCAGGATGCCGAAAATCACCACATCGGTCCACGCGGTGCCAACCAACTGCCCGCTGCCAGACTCAATCAGCCCGATCAGCACGCCCCCCAGCATTGCCCCTGGCACGTTGCCGATGCCGCCCAGCACTGCGGCGGTGAACGCCCGCAGCCCGGCGGCAAAGCCGATATCCACCTTGGCCAGATTATAATACAGCCCGAAAATCATCCCCGAAGCACCCGCCAGCGCGGAACCGAGGAAAAAGGCGCTCATCACCACCTGATCGACCTCCACCCCCATCATGCGGGCGGCTTCCGGGTCTTGCGCGGTGGCGCGCATCGCCTTGCCAAGTTTGGTGTAGGTCACGAAATAGGTTAGCCCGCCCATCAGCACCAAGGCGATCACCCAGATCAGCACTTCGCGCATCCGCAGCACCGCACCACCGATCGCCCAACTGATCGGCGGCAGCGGGTTGGGAAAATTCTTCGAATCCGTGCCAAGGGTCAGCAGGATCACGTTGAACAGAATATAAGACACGCCGATCGTGGTGATCATCGCCGCCGGCCCTTTCACGCCGCGCAACGGGCGCAGCAGGAACCGCTCGATCCCAACCCCGATCAGCCCACAGGCCACCATCGAGACAAAAAACGCCACCAGCAGCACGCCGATCAGCGGTAGCCCGGTCAGGATGGTTTCCTGACCGGTCAGCCCGAACGCCTGCAACGTCAGCATGGCGATCATCGCGCCCACCATGAAGACGTTGAAGTGGGAAAAATTGATCAGTTCCATAATGCCGTAGACGAGGGTGAACCCCAGTGCGAGCAATGAATACATCGCCCCAAGGCTCAGACCATTGATGGCCTGCTGAAGAAAAAGATCGCCGGCCGTCATAGGCGCGCCCTCGCTACGTGCATTGGTTTCTAATCAGTTACTAATCAGGCCATCGGCGCCACGCCGATTTATCAAGCCATCGGCGCCACGCCGATTTATCAGGCCATCGGCGCCACGCCGATATACTTGAACTGGTCGGTGTCATCGACCGACTTGGTCGCGTCTTTCTTCACCTGGAAGACGCTGATGACCTTGTTCTTCATATCGCCGTTTTCGTCGAACTCGACCGTGCCGATCAGGCTGCCTTTCAGCGAGCCGCCGGCGATCGCCGCCTGCATCGCGTCGCGGGTCGGCTCCTTGCCGGCGGCAACCAGGGTCTTGGCCGCGTTGATGATCACCTGAGCGGCGGTGTAGCAGGTCACCGCGTAATCATCGGGATGGGTGCCGAAGCGCTGGAAGTAGCGGGTGGCCCACACCTGCGTCCCCTTGTCTTCGGTCACGTGCGGGGATGCCTGGGTGGCATACCAGCCTTCGATCGCCGGGAAGCCGGCGCCTTTCAGCAGATCGGCCGAGAACACGCCATCGCCGCCGGCCTTGATGGTATGCGGGATGATCTCGTAGGACTGCTTGACCAGCTTCACGCCGGCCTGGCCAACGCCGCCGTAATAAAGCGCATCCGGCGCCAGCGCCTTGATTTTGGTCAGCACGGCCGCATAGTCCGCCGCCTTCGGGTCGAGCCGGTCACGGCCGAGCACCTTCACGCCAACCTTTTCGATCTGGCCCTGGAACGCATCGGCCAGCCCGACGCCGTACGCGCCGCTGTCGTCGAGGATGTAGACCGTTTTGATCTTCAGAACATGGGCCATGTAGTTGGCCATGTTCGGGCCCTGGAAGGCATCGGTCGCCACGGTGCGGAAATACACCGGCTTGCCGGCCGGGCGGTACTGGGCGGCGAATTTCGGGTTGGTGATATCGGGATTGGTCGAAGACGGCGTGATGATCGCCAGATTGCCTTCCGACAGGATCGGCGACATCGCCTTGCCAGCACCCGACATCTGCGGCCCGAGGGCTGCCACGAAGGCTTTGTCGGACACCATCTTCTTGGCGTTGGTGGCGGCCTGGGCCGGATCGTACTGGCCGGCGGTCACGGTGCCATCGTCGAATTTCACGTATTCGAACTTGTAGCCCTTGATCGCATTGGTCGCATTGGCGTCGTCGAACGCCATGATGGCAGCATTGGCAACCCGCATCGCGGATTCGGCATCCGCACCGGTGAACGACATGTCCATGCCGATCTTGATCATCTTGTCAGCGGCGAGCGCACCTTGCGACACCCCGACCGTGGCAGTGGCCGCCAAGCCAGCGGCGGCTTTGAAAGCATTACGACGTGTAAGCATAAAACCTACTCCCTTGTTGCGCCTAACTACGCAAGGCGGTTTGCAATCGCACAAAACTCCCCGTTGGCCCGCCCCTGTCGAGCGCCGAGCCAGCGGATTACGACATAATCGTGGCATGTCAGTAGAGCAAGCCTGCCCTACCGGCAAGGCTGAGACAAGCACCGCGTGGATTCTCATGCTAGAAGCCGCGCATGGCCCCTCCCTTGCTGTCGTTACAAAATATTCATGCAACCTTCGGCGGCACGCCGTTGCTGCGCGGCGCCGATCTCGCGGTCGGCGCCGGCGAGCGCGTGTGCCTCGTCGGGCGCAACGGCTCGGGCAAATCCACCCTGCTGAAAATTGCCGCCGGGCTGTTGCCGTCCGATGGCGGCAACGTTTTCGTGCAACCCGGCGCCACCCTGCGCTATCTGCCGCAGGAACCCGATCTGGCCGGCCACGCCAACACGCTGGCCTACGTGGAAGCCGGCCTCGGGCCGGGCGACGATCCCTATCGCGCCCGTTATATGCTGGAACAACTCGGCCTGGTCGGCGATGAGGAGCCGCATCGCCTGTCCGGCGGCGAAGCCCGCCGCGCCGCCCTCGCCCGCGCGCTGGCGCCTTCGCCCGACATCCTGCTGCTCGATGAACCGACCAACCATCTCGATCTGCCGGCGATCGCCTGGCTGGAACAGGAACTCGCCAGCCTGCGCGCCGCCATCGTGCTGATCAGCCACGATCGTCGCCTGCTCGAATCGATTTCCCGCGCCATCGTCTGGCTCGATCGCGGCGCCGCCCG
>JAYTQP010000178.1:0-6051 GCA_043746675.1 Rhodospirillales bacterium
GCACGTTCAGGCGCGCCGGCCTGGAAATCCCATGGCGTGGCCAGCAGTGCCAAAGCCGCGATCCGGGCTGGCTGGCGCAAGGCGGCCGCCAGCGCCAACAGCCCGCCCATGCAATAGCCAACCAGCACCACCGGTTCGCCGACCGCCGCGATTGCGCGTTCCAGCCGCCCGGCGATGTAGGCGGTGAGGTCGAACTCGCGTTCCACCGGCCCCGGCCAGCCCCAATCGAGCAGCAGGGTGCGCCGGCCGGCTTCGGTGAACCAGCGCAGCATGGAGCGGCCGGGCGCCAGATCGAGCACCGTCGCGCGGTTCACCAGGCTGGGCACGACCAGCATCGGCGGGCCGCGATCGCCGCCGAAATCCAAGATCCGGCTTTCGCCTTCCGCCCAGATCGTTGGCGGATCGTCCAGCCGTCGCCGCCAGGGGTGCCGGCGATAGGCGGCGATGCCGGCCAGCAGCGCGCTATCCCGCGCCAGTGCCTCCGCCAGAGCCCCCCCTTCCTGGAGTAGGTTGGAGGGCGGCCAGACGCTGTTCGAGGTCATCGATGCGGCGACGGAGATTGGCGAGCTCATCCCCGCCAGCGCCAGGTGCAGCAGCAGCGGGCGCGGCCCTCGGCGCGGGTTCATGCGGGGCCGTCCGCAGCATTGCGCTGGCCGCCCCGGCCCAGATCGCCAGCATTGCCTGCGCCATTTCCTGTGCTTCCCGATCGGCCGCGATCGCCGACAGTTCGGTTTGCACGATGGTAATCCAATCCGCCGCCAGCGCGCGCAGATCGACGCAAGGCGCCGTTCCCGGCGGTTCGCTCGCGGCTGTCATCCGTCATCCCAACTCCATAACCGGATCATAGGCGCAGGCGGGCGCCAGTTAAACCGCGCAAATGTGGCAAGCCGGCTTTCTCTGCTGCGTCGCATCATGCTAGATGAGCCAATCGAATACCCGCCGAGGGGGCAGAATGTCGCAGTCCGACACATCAGATGCCACGGCAAAAGGCGACAAGCCGCCTGTCGTGGTCAAGAAATACGCCAACCGGCGGCTTTATAATACGGAGAGTTCAAGCTACATTACCTTGGATTCGCTGGCTGAAATGGTGCGCATCGGGCGCGATTTCGTGGTCTACGACGCCAAGAGCGGGGAAGATATCACCCGTTCCGTGCTGACCCAGATCATCGTCGAGGAGGAAAGCAAGGGGCGCGCCATGCTGCCCACCGGTTTCCTGCGCCAGTTGATCGGCTTCTACGGCGACAGCATGCAGGGGATGGTGCCGAACTACCTCGAATCCGCCATGTCGGCGTTTGCCCGCCAGCAGGATCAGGTTAGCAAAACCGTACAGCAATCGATGGCGCCGTTCCTGCCGCCGGGCCTTGCCCCCGGCCTGGAGGAAGCAGCCCGGCAGAACCGCGCGATGATGGAACGCGCGATGAGCCTGTTCACCCCGTTTTTGCCGGCCGAGGCCCGCCCGGCCCCAACCATCCAGGGGCTGGAAGAAGAAGTTGCCGGGCTGCGCGTGGAGGTGGAAACGCTGCGCGCCCAACTTGCCGCTGCCAAAGCCGGAATATCCTGAGATGATCAACTGGCCCCAGCAGGACGGCATGTTTGCACTCGGCGATGTTGCCGCGCAGAAAGGCGGCACGATCCGCAATGCCCGTATCGTCTGGAAAACCCACGGCACGCTGAACGAAGCCCGCGACAATGTGATCCTCTATCCCTGCTCCTACACCGCCCAGCACCCGGACATGGAGTTCCTGATCGGGCCGGACAGCGTGCTGGACCCGACACGCTGGTTCATCGTCATCCCCAACATGTTCTCCAACGGCCTGTCGTCGGGCGCCGCGGACGATCCCGATTATCCCGCCATCGTTACCGGCTGGGATCTGGTGCAGGCGCAGAAGCGATTGCTAGCGGCGCAATTCGGCATTACCAAACTTGCCGCCGTCTATGGCTTCTCGATGGGCGCGCAGCAAGCCTACCACTGGGCGGCAATCGAGCCGGCGATGGTCGCACGCGCCTTCGTGCTGGCCGGCAGCGCCAGAACCGCTGTTCACAACAAAGTTTTCCTGCTGTCGCTGCTGCGCACTTTGCAAGCCGCGCCCGAATATACCGGTGGCGGCCATTTCAGCCCCGAACCGCGCGCCGCGCTAAAGGCGTTCGGCACGATCTACGCATCCTGGGCGCTGAGCCAGGATTTCTACCGCGCCGACCTGCATTTGTCCGCGCTCGGCGCGCCGGATCTGGAAACCTTCCTGCGCACCGACTGGGAGGAACGCTACTACCTCCGCCGTGCCGCCAATCTCTATGCCCAACTGGTCACCTGGTTTCACGGCGATATCAGCGACAACCCGCTCTACCACGGCGATCTTGCGCTGGCGCTGGGCTCGATCCAGGCCCGCGTGGTGCTGCTGCCAAGCACCACCGACCTTTATTTCCGCGTCGCCGACAACGAGGCCGACCTGGCGCACCTTAAAAATGGGGCGCTGCATCCGATCCAATCGGTTTGGGGGCATCGGGCCGGAAACCCCAATCCAAAATTGCTGCCGGCGGCGTTTGATTTCGTGAAGGCGATCGTGCGGAAAGAATTGGGGTAGCGCTGCGTTATTCCTTATTAGCTATAGCGTAACAGCAAGTTTCTTGTGCCGGCGCTTGACCGTGGCCGGCCGGAATGACACTACTCTGCTTCGCGCCGGGGTGTGACCCGCGGCGGGGCGTGATCACCAAATAGATGGGAGCAAACGATGCCGCAGGTAACGCTGACGGTGAACGGCAAAAGTTCATCGGTCGAGGTTGAAGCACGCACGCTGCTGGTCGAACTGCTGCGCGACAAGCTCGGGCTGACCGGCACCCATGTCGGTTGCGACACCAGCCAGTGCGGCGCCTGCGTGGTGCATATCGATGGAAATTCGGTGAAATCCTGCACCATGCTGGCGCTGCAGGCCGAGGGGTGCGCGGTGACCACCATCGAGGGGCTCGCCGCCGCCGATGGCACCCTGCATGTGATGCAGGAAATGTTCCGCGAACATCACGCCTTGCAATGCGGCTTCTGCACGCCGGGCATGGTGATGAGCGCGGTCGATCTGGTGGCGAAAAACCCGCAAGGCCTGAGCCAGGATGAAATCCGCCACGGGCTGGAAGGCAATTTGTGCCGCTGCACCGGCTACCACAACATCGTCAAAGCCATCGATGCCGCCCAGGGGCTGATCCACGCCAAGGCCGCCGAATAGTTATCGCCGAATTTCAAGGAGGCGCGGGCAACGCGCTTCATAGGGGTCACGCACCATGAACGCTCCGTTTGAAGGCATCGGCGCCTCCGTCCGCCGCACCGAAGACCTCCGCTTCATCAGCGGCAAGGGCAACTACACCGACGACATCAACCGGCCGAACCAGTTGCATGCGGTGTTCAAGCGCAGCGATCGCCCGCACGCCAGCATCGTTCGGGTTGATACCGCCGCCGCACTTGCCATGCCCGGCGTGGCGGCGATCTACACCGCCGCCGATCTGGCCGCCATCGGTGGGCTGCCGTGCGGCTGGGGCATTAACAACAAAGACGGCACGCCGATGGCGGAGCCGAAACATCCGGTGCTGGCCGAAGGCAAGGTGCGCCACGTTGGCGACCCAATCGCGATGGTGATCGCCGATACGCGCCAGCACGCCAAGGATGCCGCCGAGGCGGTGGTGGTGGAACTGCATGATCTGCCAGCCGCCGCCACCGGGCGCGATGCATTGGCGGCCGGGGCCGCGCAAATCCATGACAACGCCCCAGGCAATGTCTGCTACGACTGGCATATCGGCGACAAGGACGCCACCGACGCCGCCTTCGCCAAAGCCGCCAGGGTGGTGAAACTCGATCTGCTGAACAACCGCCTGGTGCCGAACGCGATGGAGCCGCGCGCCGCGATCGGCGACTTCGACCGCACCACTGGGTTGCACACACTCTACACCACCAGCCAGAACCCGCACGTGATCCGCCTGCTGATGGGCGCCTTCGTGCTCGGCATCCCCGAACACAAGCTGCGCGTGGTGGCGCCCGACGTTGGCGGCGGCTTCGGCAGCAAGATCTACCATTACGCGGAGGAGGCCGGCTGCACCTGGGCGGCGGCGAAGCTCAACCGGCCGGTCAAATGGACCGCCGAACGCAGCGAAAGCTTCATGAGCGACGCGCATGGGCGCGACCATGACAGCCACGCCGAAATGGCGCTGGATGCGGCCGGCAACTTCCTCGGCCTGCGGGTTGCCACCATCGCCAATCTCGGCGCCTATCTTTCCACCTTCGGACCGGCGGTGCCGACCTATCTTTATGCAACCTTGCTCGCCGGCACTTACAAAACGCCCACCATCTATGCCGAGGTGAAGGCGGTGTTTACCAACACCGTGCCGGTGGATGCCTATCGCGGCGCCGGCCGGCCGGAAGCCACCTTCCTGCTGGAACGGCTGGTGGATGCGATTTGTTACGATACCGGCGCTGACCCGGTCGCCATCCGCAAGCAGAATTTCATTCCGCGCGATGCCTTCCCGTACCAGACCCCGGTCGCCTTGCAGTATGACAGCGGGGATTATTTCGCCACCTTGGAAACCGCCATGAAGCAGGCCGATTATGCCGGCTTCCCGGCCCGCAAGGCGGCCGCCGCAGCCAAGGGCAAGCTTCGCGGGATCGGCATTTCCACCTACCTGGAAGCCTGCGGCATTGCCCCCTCGGCGGTTGCAGGCGCGCTTGGGGCGCGGGCCGGGCTGTATGAGGTGGCCAATGTTCGGGTGCATCCGACCGGCTCGGTAACGGTTTTCACCGGCACCCATAGCCACGGCCAGGGCCATGAAACCACGCTGGCGCAGCTTGTCGTCGAGCAGCTTGGCGTGCCGCATGCGCAGGTCGAGATCGTGCATGGCGACACCGACCGCATTCCGTTCGGGATGGGCACTTACGGCAGCCGCAGCCTGGCGGTGGGCGGCTCGGCGATGGTCAAGGCGATGGACAAGATCATCACCAAGGGCAAGAAGATCGCTGCCCATCTGCTCGAAGCCTCGGTTGAGGATATCGAGTTCGCAGGCGGCAAATTCTCCGTTGCCGGCACCGATCGGGCCAAGACGTTCGGCGAGATTGCGCTGACCGCCTACGTGCCGCACAATTATCCTATCACCGAAATCGAGCCAGGGCTGGACGAAACCGCGTTCTACGATCCGGCCAACTTCACCTTCCCCGGCGGCTGCCATGTCTGCGAAGTGGAAATCGATCCGGACACCGGGGTTACGTCCGTTGTGCAGTTCGTCGCGGTCGATGATGTCGGGCGCGTCATCAATCCGATGATCGTCGAAGGCCAGGTGCAGGGCGGTGTTGCCCAGGGCATCGGCCAGGCGCTGCTGGAAAACGCGGTTTATGACGCGCAGGGCCAACTGGTTTCCGGTTCCTTCATGGATTACACCATGCCGCGCGCCGATAACCTGTCCAACATCAGCGTCGGCACCGAAAACACGCTGTGCACGCACAACCCGCTTGGGGTGAAAGGCTGCGGCGAGGTTGGCGCCATCGGTTCCCCGCCGGCGGTGATGAACGCGGTGATCGATGCGTTGAAAGCCTATGGCGTGCGGCACATGAACATGCCGGCCAGCCCGGAAAAAGTCTGGAACATCATCAATGGCGGCCAGCGCGCGGCGGCCGAGTAAGCGAGGGACAATAGCATGTACAACTTCGAATATCAGAAGCCCGCCGCGCTCGCCGACGCCCTCAAGGCGCTGGGCCAGGAAGACGCCAAGGCGCTCGCCGGCGGCATGACGCTGATCCCGGTGCTGAAGCAGCGGCTCAACAAGCCGAGCGTGGTGGTGGACCTGTCCAAGCTCGGCCTGACCGGCATCACCGTTTCCGCCGATGCGGTAACGATCGGCGCGATGACCACCCATGCTGCCGTAGCCCGATCGGTCGAGGTGCAGCGCGCCATCCCGGCGCTGGCAGCCCTGGCCGGCGGCATTGGCGATAATCAGGTTCGCGCCCGGGGCACCATCGGCGGCTCGCTCGCCAACAACGACCCGGCGGCGTGCTATCCGGCGGCTGCGCTGGCGCTGGGCGCC
>JAYTQP010000179.1:0-4321 GCA_043746675.1 Rhodospirillales bacterium
CGGACCGACACCCCGGCGCTGTGAACGGTCTCAGGATCGCCGGATACCAGCGGATGCCACCAGGCCAGCCCCTTGCCCTCCTCCAGCCGGCGATAGGCGCAGGACGGCGGCAGCCAGTTGATCTCGCGCAGCACGGCGGGGGTCAGGCTGACGCAGTCCGGCACGAAGCGCTGCCGCTCCGGATAATTGCTGCACTGGCAGGAATTCAAATCCAACAGCCGGCAGGCGACATTGGTGTGGCAAAGCTGGTCGCCGGCGTCCTCATAGATCAGCTTGTGCAGACAGCAGCGGCCGCAGCCGTCGCACAGCGACTCCCATTCGGCGCCCGACATTTCGTCGAGCGTTTTGGTCGTCCAGAACGGCGGGGCAACGGTCATGGGGCGCATTCTAAAGCCGGACGCTCGCCGCCGCTAGGCGGGCCGCGCGCTCATTACCCGAAGGTTGCGAACATCTCCTCGATCGCTTTCAACTGGTTCCCGCCCGCCGAGGACGGCACGATGATCGGGGTGCTGACGCCGGCATCGCGCCATTCCGCCACCTTGTCGCGCACCATGGTGGGGGTGCCGAACAAGCTGACATCGGCCAGCCAGCGGTCGGTCAGCAGGCCGGGCACATCGTCGTTCCGACCCGCGGCGATCGCTTGTTCGATCGCCGCCATTTCCGCGACATAGCCGGCTTCCTTCCAGTAATTGCGGTAGTTCGGCAGGAACGCATAGAAGGTCAGCGTGCGGCGATTGACCGCGCGGGCGGCGGCAACATCGTCGCTGATGCAGGTCGGCAGCATGTTGGCGATCAGGAAATCGGGGTTTTGGCGGGCGGAGTCGGGCAACGCCTGCAACGAGGTGCGGATATGGCTCAGCGCGGCATTGGCGAAAATCACCCCCTGGCCGATGGCGCCGGCCAGCGCCACCATCCGCTTGCGCATCGCCGCGATCAGCACCGGCGGCAGCTTCCCGATGCCTTCCACGGCGCGCAGCCTTTCCACGAAGGCAATCGTGTCGCCCAGCGGCTTGCCCGGCGTCACCCCCATGCGCACATGCATCGGCCCGTGGCTGATGCCGATGCCAAACCCGAACCGGCCGCCCGAAACCTCATGAATAAACGCCGCCGCCTGGGCGAAATCGCCCGTCGTGCGGGCATAAATCGGCGCAATCGCGGTGGCGAAGCGGATCGTTCGGGTGTTCCAGGCCAGCGCCTCGCAGAGCGACATGTTGCTGTACATGCTCGGCGCGAAAATCCCGCTATAGCCGCGCCGCTCAATGTCCTGCGCCAGTTCGACGGTGACTTTGCGGCGGCCGGGCACCGCGATCAGGCTCACGGCAGGCATCAGTTCAGACATGGCAGGGTTTCCTCGCACGTTTGCTGACCACCCTGCCAGACTTCCCATTCCAGCCCAAGCCGGGCATATCCGCCGGTAGAGGAGATCGCCATGCCGCACGAACCGTCCGCCGAACCCGAAGACGCCCCGCTGAACGAACTCAGCCACGCCGGCGCGGTGGTCGATAAGGCCATCGAATACATGCTCGGGCAGAACCTGCCGCCGCTGGCGATCGCATCGGCTTTGCTCGGCGGTGCGATGGGCATGCTGGCACGCGACATGACCGACGACGGCATGATCAACGTGCTGAACAACGCCATCCGCTCGGTCCGCAGCGGCGAATTTCGCGCGACCGAGCATTAGCGCGCCCTAATTTGACGCGCGCCCGATAATTCGTCATAGACCGCGCCTTCCGTTTGTCCGGGCCGGGGTTCCCCCTTGCTCGCGTTTGAGGGTTACGATCATGTCTCGCCGCTGCCAGATCACCGGCAAAGGTGTCCTTTCGGGCAACAACGTCAGCCACGCCAACAACAAAACCCGCCGGCGCTTCCTACCGAACTTGCAGGAAACCTCGCTGCTGTCGGACACGCTGGGCACTTCGGTGCGCCTGCGCATGTCCACCCGCGGCATCCGCACGGTGGAAAAAAACGGCGGCATCGACAGCTTCCTGCTCGGCACCAACAATTCCCGTCTGCCGGAAGAAGCCCTGGTGGTGAAGCGCCAGATCATGAAGGCCGCCGCCAAAAAGGCCGCCACCGCGCGCTAACCCCAGTCTAAATGGGCGTATTCATCGCCCGTTAACCGGCAGCTTCTATCGGGGGCAAATGCTTCCCGATCCAGACGCCCCGAGTCTATGGCTGATCGTCATCGCCCTGCTCGCAATTGCCGGGCTGGCTTTGGTGGCGTTTCGGCATGCCGTTGCCCGCAACCGCGCGGACTCCGAACGCGACAACGCCGTGGTCGCCGAGACGGAAGCCGTCCGCCTCGTGCGGCTGGTCGGGCATGATCTGCACGAACTCGGCTTGGCCATCCTCGGCCAGGCCGGCGCCATGCAGCAGCAGGGCGTCGCCAACAGCTACCAGCTCTCCACCGCCGCCGGCCAGTTGCTCGGCCTGGCCGACGAACTCGGCGCCTACGGGCTGCGGGATTCGAACCACCATATCCTGCGCGAACAGTCGCTCGATCTCTACGTGGCACTCGCGCAAAGCGTCGCCGCCGTCGCCACCCAACTCGCCAACGGGCGGCGCAGTTGGCGCCTGCCACCGGCCTCCGCCCCCTGCATCGTGCAGGCAGACCCGCGCGCACTGCGCCATATCCTCACCCGGGTGCTGTCCAACGCCATCCGCCATACCGGTCAGGATGACTGGATCGAAATCAGCCTGGTCCCCCAACCCGACGGGCTTGCCGTGGTAGTGCAGGACGAAGGCACCGGCATGGCGACCCCCAACCGGGCCACATCAGCCGACAGCCGCGGCATCGGCCTGCGACTGGCGCTCGCCCGCAACCTGATGCTGGCGCATGGCGGCCGGCTGGATGTGGAAGCAACCGCCGGCGTCGGCTGCCGGGTCAGCTTGCAGTTTCCGCATCGTCGTCTCGAGCCCCCCAAACCACAGCGCGATAATCGAACCCCAATTCCAGTGTCGGCTTGATGATGGCGAAATACGGCGACAAATCGAAATCGCGCGGCGTGTAGAGCGAGTGATGGCGAATATGCAGGATCTCGCGCGCCAGGTTGGCGGCAATCGGGTTATCGTCCAGCGTCTCGATCCGCGGCAGGATCGGAAACCGCACGGACTCGAACGCCTGCGCGATCAGGGTCGAACAGATCACCCGCGTCGGTGACCCAGATCCCATCGCCAGCATCCGCCGCCGCATCGCGCTGGGCACCGGCGGCGTGGGCAGCAAGTAGCGCGCGAGGTCAAAAACATTGCGCAAATCATACGCCAGGCCGATGCGCGCGATCACGAACGCAATTACCGCCGCACGGTCGTCATCGCGCAACGCCGGCCGGCAGATGCGGGTATGGGTATCGGCGTAGAGCGACAACGGCGCAGACGCCACGCCCTCCGCCAGATTGGCCTCCACCAACACATGCGGCTCCCCCGAAGCGGTCGCACGCCCGGCGATCGGGCCGGTATAAAGTGCGGCGTGCGACCAGGTGGATTGCGTGAGGTATTTGATCGCCGTCGATATCCGCGCATGCCCCTCAACCAACAACACATCGCCCGGCCGGATGGTCTGCCGCAGCGCCGCCGCTGAATTGGTGGTGCAATGCTCGTAGCCGCGAACCTCTTTGGTAAGAAAATCCGCAATCGCCCGCCCAGCGAAGCGCCTGATCCGATCGAACATATCGCCCCCCTGCATGCTGTTTGCGCATGTTACACGATCAAGGTCGGCTTAATCCGAAACCACCGCCACCGCCCTGGTCCACCCTGCCGAGCCGCGATGGACCTTTACCGGAAAGCAGATCACCTCGAAACCGTCCGCCGGCAACGCGGCCAGGTTGCCCAGTTTTTCCAGATGGGAGTAACCGATCTCGCGACCGGCGCGATGGCCTTCCCAGATCAGGCTGGCATCGCCGGTCTCGGCCACCCTCCGCCGCGTGTGGCTGAACGGCGCGTCCCAGCTCCAGGCATCGGTGCCAACCAGCCGCACACCCTGCTCCAGCATCCACAAAGTCGCCGCCTTGCCCATCCCGCAACCGGAATCGACATAATCGTCCGCGCCATACTTGGCGCCGGCCGCGGTGTTCACCACCACGATCTCCAGCGGCCGCAAAACATGCCCGATCCGCTTCAACTCCGCCGCCACATCCCCCGGCGTCGCCACATAGCCATCCGGCAAATGGCGAAAATCCAGCTTCACCGCCGGCTGGTAACACCACTCCAACGGCACCTCATCAATCCGCCAGGACGGCTCGCCCCCCCGCTTCAAGGCATGGTTCATCGAACTGAAAAAATGATACGGCGCGTCCAGATGGGTCCCATTATGGGTGCTAATCGC
>JAYTQP010000180.1:0-2574 GCA_043746675.1 Rhodospirillales bacterium
GTCGGGCTGTTGATCGTGTTGCTGCTATTACCGCTGGTGTGGGTGGTGCCGACCGCGCATGACCTTGTTCTGTGTGCCGCACTCGGGTTTATCGCCTCCAGCGGCCAGTTTCTGCTGGTGCAGGCTTATCGCCATGCCGGCGCGGCCACCTTGGCGCCGTTTTCCTATGTGCAGCTCGCCTGGTCGGTCGGGCTGGGCTATCTGCTGTGGGGCACCCTGCCGGACCGATGGACCTGGGTTGGCGCCGCGGTGATCGTCAGCAGCGGGATCTACACCGTGCACCGTGAACGTGTGCGCGCCCGCGAGCGCAAAATCTCCCGATAAAAACAGCAGAAAAAAGTTTTAGAACCCCATTGCAGCAGCATAGAGCTGGTGGAAGTGGTGGACGGCGGCTTCCGTGGTCTGGCCGCCGGCGACATCGTGCACGAAGCGGCCGGCGCTGTAGCCGCGTGAGGCCAGGCCGCGCTGGACCGCTTCGCAAATCGCCACATCCTCCGGGCCGAGCACGTCGATGTTGTAGGCGGTGCGCTGCAGGTCAGGTGCGGCACCCGGCAGTGCGAAGGCATGGAACTGCCGGATCGCGGTGGTCGCGGTCAACGGCAGTACCGAAGTGACGCTCAGGCCCGGACTGCCCGGCATGAAGCCGAACGTGGTGGACGGCCACAGATACCAGAAGCGCGCGCTTTGCACTGCGTCCGCTGCCACCGGATAGGCTTTGTTTTCCAGCTTGGCCAACTGCCCGGCCTGCTTGGACCAAATGCCGTGCGTGCTGGTGCGATAGCCGGCCATGTTGAGAATATCGGCGAACGCCGGATGCGCCGGGCCGCAATGATAGCATTCGTGGAAGTTATCCAGCACCACCTTCCAGTTCGCCGCCTGCGGCCGCGATGGCCGAGGCGCGGTGGCTTGCAACTGCGCGTAGGAGGGCGTTTCCCGCATGATGTCGGCGGCCAGATCGCCGGCCAGGCTGGCGAGGCTGGGCGCCGCGGGATCGAGGTTGAAAAACACCAGTTTGTCCGCAAACACCTCCACCCGGACCGACTTCAGGCAGAAGCGCGCCGGCACAAACCCTGGCTGGCGTTCGGCCCCGCGGGCGGTGCGCAGGCTGCCGTCGTCGTGGTAGGACCAAGCGTGATAGGGGCAGGTAACCACGCGGGCATTGCCCTGGCCTTCCAGCAATTCATGCGCGCGGTGCTGGCAGACATTGTAGAAGCCGCGCAACTGGCCATCGCGCCCGCGCATCACCAGGATATTCTGGCCCAGCACGCCCGATGTGATGTAGTCGCCAGGGTTGCGCAGTGCGTCGGTCGCGCCGGCATACAGCCAGCTTCGGAAGAATATCTTGTCCTGCTCCTGCGCCAGAACTTCGGGCGCGGTGTAGACCCATCCCGGCAAGGTGTCCGACAGTGCCGGATCGGCATTGATGCAAACCGGATGTTGGCTGAAGTCATTCATGGCATCTCACCTTTGCGATTGGCGGATTAAAGTACCAGCAGTGCCGCCTTGATCGCCATCGCCAGCAGCACCAGCGAGCTGAGCGTGAACAGCGCGAACCGGATCATGATGATGTTGACGGTGGCCTGCACCAAGCTGTGCGCCACCCGCAGCAGCACGTAAAGCCAGGCCAGCCCGGCGGTTTTGCCGGACCCACCACCCACCAGCGCCAAGGTGAATGTGATCGCGTAGAACAGGGTCGGCTGTTCCATCAAATGATTGTAGTTGTCCGCCGGCCAACGCGCCTTTGCCGGCAATGCGGCTGCCAGATCGGCGGGGGTGCGGGTCGGGTCGAGCTTGAGCCGCGCTGCCCGGATGGCCGGAATGCGGGTGGCGTAAAGCCACAGCCACATCACCAGACTCCACAGCACCAGGGCGACGACAGGGGCGAGAATGGGGGCGTGCATCGAGTTCCCGGTTCAGTCGAAGGTTGGCAAAAAACTAGAATGGCCGGACGACCACCATCAGCACAATGACAATCATCAGAATTGTCGGCACTTCATTGGCGATCCGGTAGAAGCGCGCCGGCTTGCGGTTGCGGTCTTCCATGAAATCGCGTCGCCATTTGGACACCGCGCCGTGGAAGCCGGTCAGCAAAAACACGGAACCGAGCTTCGCCCACCACCAGCCGGCCGACCAATCGATCACCCCTGGGGTTGCCGCCAGCAGGATGCCGAAGCCGAAAGTCGCCAGCATGGCCGGATTGATGATCAGCCGCAGCAGTTTGAATTCCATCACCTTGAACCGCTCGCTTTCGGCCGATCCAGGCTTGGTCTCGCAGTGATAGACGTAGAGACGTGGCAGATAGAACATCCCCGCCATCCAGGAAATCACCGACATCACGTGCAGCGCCTTGATCCAGGGATAGAGCGGCAACAGGAAATTCATCGGACCGTCCTTGGCGCGGCGGCGATCAGGCCGGGCAGATCGAACATCGAGGCGAACGGCAGCGCACCGGCTGCTTCGATCGCTGCGGAAGCACCGGAGCCAACGTTGCCAACGTAGCCGAGGCACATCATGCCGGCAGCCGCGGCGGCCCGCGCGCCGGTAACGCTGTCCTCGATCACCACGCAGGCAGCA
>JAYTQP010000181.1:0-2389 GCA_043746675.1 Rhodospirillales bacterium
CGGTTCAGCCGGGTGTAGAGAAAATCGGTGTATTTCTGGTTGTGGTTCGATAGCCGGGCATTCTGGATCTCGATCCCCGCCAGCGGCCCGAAGCCGAGGGTCGCCATCGTCGCGCGCACCCGGTCCTCCCGCCCGACCAGGATCGGGGTGCCGTAGCCGGCGTTGCGGAAGGCAACGGCGGCACGGACGATTTTTTCTTCTTCGCCTTCCGCGAACACCACCCGCTGCGGCTGCGCACGCACCCGTTCCATGATGCCGTCGAGCGCGTTGGCGGTCGGGTCCAGCCGGCCGGACAATTCGCGGGCGTAACGGCGCAGATCGGCGATCGGCTTGCGTGCCACCTTGCTATCCATCGCCGCCAGCGCCACCGCCGGCGGCAGATGGCTGATCAGGCGCGGATCGAAGGCATTCGGGATGATGTATTCCGGGCCGAATTGCAGCCGCTTGCCGCCGCCGGCGGCATTCACCTCATCGGGCACATCTTCGCGCGCCAGCAGCGCCAGCGCCTCGGCGGCGGCGATCTTCATCGGCTCGTTGATGGTGCTGGCGCGCACGTCGAGCGCGCCACGGAAGATGTAGGGAAAGCCGAGAACGTTATTGACCTGGTTGGGGTAGTCGCTGCGCCCGGTGGCGATGATGGCGTGCGGGCTGGCGGCGCGGGCTTCTTCGGGGGTGATTTCCGGGTCCGGGTTGGCCATGGCGAAAATGATCGGCTTGTCCGCCATCCGGCGCACCATGTCCTGCGTCAGCGCGCCCTTCACCGACAGGCCGAAAAACACGTCCGCGCCCTCGATCGCATCTGTCAGGGTGCGCGCCTGGGTCTGGATCGCATGGGCGGATTTCCATTGGTTCATGCCTTCGGTGCGGCCTTGGAACACCACCCCCTTGGTATCGCACAGGGTGATGTTGCCGTGCCGCATCCCCATCGCCTTCAGCAGCTCGACGCAGGCAATTGCCGCCGCCCCGGCGCCGTTCACCACCAGCCTTGTTTCCGCCAGGCTGCGGCCGGTCAAATGGCAGGCGTTGATCAGCCCGGCGGCGGCCACGATCGCGGTGCCGTGCTGATCGTCGTGGAACACGGGGATATCGAGCAGCTCGCGCAGGCGCTGCTCGATGACGAAACATTCCGGCGCCTTGATGTCTTCGAGGTTGATGCCGCCGAAGCTCGGCCCGAGATAGCGCACGCAGTTCACGAACGCATCGACGTCTTCGGTGTTCAGGCAAAGATCGATGCCATCGACGTCGGCGAACCGCTTGAACAGCGCGATCTTGCCTTCCATCACCGGCTTGGAGGCGAGCGCGCCCAGATTGCCCAGGCCGAGCACGGCGGTGCCGTTGGAAATCACCGCCACCATGTTGCCCTTGGAGGTATATTCGTAGGCCAGCGCCGGGTCGCGCTCGATATGCAGGCAGGGTTCGGCCACGCCGGGCGAATAGGCCAGCGACAAATCCCGTGCCGTGGTCAGCGGTTTGGTGAGCCGGGTCGCCAGCTTGCCGGGCGGATAGGCGGCATGCATGGCCAGCGCTTCTTCACCGGAAACATGCGCGGTGCGCGGGTCGTGAGTGCCGTCAGCCATTTCCTGGTCTCCCCTGAGCATTGCTTGCGCCCACTCTATACCATTTCGCACGAATTGCGCGCCCGGAGGTGGACCCGCTACATCTGCCCGATGACCCAGACACCCGGCCCGTACGATGCGGATGGCGCCACCCCGGCGATGGCGCAATGGTTTGCCATCAAGGCCGAGCATCCCGATGCGCTGTTGTTTTTTCGCATGGGCGATTTCTACGAAATGTTTTTCGACGACGCGATCGCCGCCGCAACGGCTTTGGACATCGCGCTGACCCATCGCGGCAGCCATGCCGGCGCGCCGATCCCGATGTGCGGGGTGCCGGTGCACGCCGCCGACGCCTATCTGGCCCGGCTGATCCGGCGCGGCTTTCGGGTGGCGATCGGCGAGCAGATGGAAGATCCCAAGCTGCGGGTCGGCAAGGCGCCGATCCGCCGCGCGGTGGTGCGCCTGGTGACGCCGGGCACGCTGACCGAAGAGAGCTTGCTGGAAGCGGCGCGGCCCAACCTGCTGCTGGCGCTGGCGGCGGAAAAAAACCAGCTCGGCGCCGCCTGGCTCGATGTATCCACCGGCCTGTTCGAGACCCAGGCGCTGGCCGCGTCCGAACTCGGCGCCTTGCTCGGGCGGCTGGAGCCGGCGGAAATTCTGGCGCCGGATGATCTCGCACTTGGCGAATGGGCGGCGCGGCGCACCCGCGACCGCGCCGCCAGCCCGGCGGTAACAGCCTTTCAGGTGCTGGCGGCGGCCTTTGGGGTGGCCGATATCGGCGCGTTCGGCAGTTTTTCCGATCTGGAGGCGATCGCCGCCGCCGCCGCGCTGGA
>JAYTQP010000182.1:0-2602 GCA_043746675.1 Rhodospirillales bacterium
CAGCCTCGACGGGTCGCGCTTGGTCATCAGCATGGCGTTGCGCCCGCCCATCGAATGACCCATCACCAGCGGTTTGTGCAGCCGCATCGCGGCGATGAAGGCCTCGGCATCCAGCGACATCTCGTGGTTCGAGTAGCGCACGTCCCGCGACCATTCGCTGTCGCCATGCCCGCGCTGATCCAAGGCCAACACACGGTATTTCTGGGCCAGATGCAGGCTGACCAAATCCCAGGAATGTGCCGACTGGTGCCCGCCATGCAGCAGCACGACCGGCGGCGCATCCGGCGCACCCCATTCCAGGAAATGGAAGCGCTGCTGACGCAAGACGATATTGCTGGACCGGTACGGCACCGAAGGCAAATGGGGGATTCCCAAATCCGCGGCACTGCTCAGCAGGCTGCGAAATTCTTCCGAACCGGTCATATCCAGGGGCTCGCTGCCCTGGGCGAAGGTATTGAGGTACATGCGTCTTTCCCGTGCTTTCGGTCGGCAGGTTAGGCATGGGACAGCACCGCTGTCACCCCGCGGCCACGGCGCAGCAGCAAGAAGACGACGATGGCCGCGTTGCCGGCGTTCCACACCACACCGTTGGCGAAGGCCGCTCGATACGATCCGGTCGCGTCAAAAATAACACCCGACATCCAGCCGCCCAGCGCCATGCCGAGAAGGGTCATCATCATGACGATTCCAACCCGAGCACCGGCTTCCCTGGCGGGGAAACATTCGCGGATAACAATCGCGTAGCTCGGCACCAGCCCGCCCTGGAACAGCCCGAACAGCGCGGAAATCACGTAGAGCGAGGTCAGTCCGTCCATAAACAGATAGAGCGACAATGCCGTCATCTGCATGACCGATCCGATCAGCATCGTTTTCATGCCCCCCACCCGGTCGGCGACGAAACCAGAGGCGACGCGGCTGAAAATGCCAAAACCTAGCATCAGCGCCAGCATCTCGGCGCCGCGTGCCACGCCGTAGCCGAGGTCCCCGCAGTAGGCGACGATATGCACCTGGGGCATCGACATCGCCACGCAGCACGCGAGGCCGGCCATGGCGAGCAACGTTTGCAACATGCCGGGGGACAACAGGCCCATGGTGCCTTGCTGGCGCGTGGGCGCGGCGATCGTGCCGGCCCTGTGCGCCGGGGCAGGGGCACGCAGCAACAGCGCCAGCGGGATCATGGTCGCCGCGCAGAACAGGCCGATGCCGATATATGTGTGCCGCCAGCCGTAGTCGCGGATCATATGCTCCACCACGGTCGGCCATATGGCGCCGGAGAGGTAATTACCAGACGCGCACAAGGACATCGCGACGCCCCGCCGCTTCTCGAACCAGTGCGAGATATCGGCCATCAGCGGTGCAAAGCTGGCGCCCGTGCCCAGCATGCCGGCGAACAGGGCGTAGGGGACGCCGAAGGTCCAGACGTCATAGGTGTACGCTGCGGCGGTGTAGCCGATGGCGAGGGCGGCTCCACCGATCGCGACGGGGGCAACGATGCCGATCCTATCGCTGATCCGGCCCATCAAAACGCCACCCACGCCGAAGCCGATCATCGTCAGCGTGAACGGCACCGATGCAGCGCCACGCGTAATCCCGAAATCCGCCTGCACGGCTGGGAGGGACACGACGACGGACCACATGCCGACCCCACCGATGGTCGAGATCAGCATGCTGATGCCAAGGCGAAACCAGGCGTAGGGAGAGTCGATTTCGCGTCGTGTCACGTCGTGTTCCTCAGGTGCGTTCGAAGTCGATGCGCTCGGTCACCGGCAAGCCTTGCAGCTTCCGGCGCAAGCAATCCAGGGCCATTTCGACCGCACCCAATCGGACCCATTCGCGCCCACCCAGGATGCGGGACCGGCGCACCACCACGTCGTCGGCAGTGGCGATGCCGGTCCAGATGGTGCCGCCGAAGTCGATGCGGTCGGCGCCTTCGTCGAGGTCGATCAGCGACACCAGCGAATGGGAGGCGCCGGTTTGCTCGCGCGCCGCGCGGGCGACGGCGGCGGCCGCTGCCTCCGTCATCGCGCCAGCCAGGTGGACGTCCTTCAGCCCGTAGACCGCGTGCAGGTCGGTGAATTGCCGCACCACCACACCGCGGCGGAACACGTGTTCGGCGCTGAGCAAATGCCCGAAGCGGCCGGCGATGGCGCCGCTGGTGAAGGTTTCCACCACCGACAGCGTGCCCTGCTGCGCGGTCAGTTCCGCCAGTACCACGCCCTCCAGCGTGCGGTCGTCCTCGGCCATGATGAAGTTGCCCAGGCGCTTGCGGACCTCCGCCGCGATCGGCGCCAGTTTGCGGTGAACGTCGTCCATGTCCGTCCCACGCACCGTCAGCTTGGTTTCCAGCTGCGGATAATGCGCTCGGAAGCCCAGCTTCACGCCGCCCGCAGGATCGAGGTCCTCGACGCCCTTCAACATCTCATCTGCATGAGACTCGCCGATGCCGTAAGAATGGAAACGCTTGAGGTAGATCGACGCCGGCGCGCCGGCGCGCGCCAGAATACGGGGGATCACTTGTTCTTCCAGCATCCGCCGCATCTCGCGCGGCACGCCGGGGGTGAAGAAGAACCGCGCCTTGCCGATGTCCACCGCGAAGCCGCAA
>JAYTQP010000183.1:0-5124 GCA_043746675.1 Rhodospirillales bacterium
GCCGGCGCGGGATTTTTGCACCTGGGAAGGAGGGACCGCCGCCATGATGCTGGGACATCATGGCAAGGACCCGACGCTCCCAGGCGCAAAAAGCACCGCTGGGCCGACCCGGCAGACTTCTCGAACGGACACTGAGACGTCACCCGCGCTACGCACGATCGGCAGCAGGCTCCGCCCTTCGGCTCAACAGCGCGACAAGCGCGATGATGACGGCGAGGAAGGCCGCACTTGTAACCACCGTTCCCAGTCCCATGCCGCCATAAGTTTGCGCCTGGGACAGCAAGTCGCCAAGCGAGGCACCAAGCGGCCGGGTAAGAATGTAGGCGAGCCAAAAGGCGAGAATCGCATCGGCGCCGCGGTAATGGGCCAGCGTTATCGCCGCGATCAGCGCACTGAACACCACGACGCCGAATTGGAAGCCCAGGCCTAGCGCCTCGGTGGCCAGATCGCCAGAAGCGGTGCCGAGCGCGAAGGTGAACAGAATCGCCGTCCAGTAAAACAGTTCCCGCTTGGTGGTGAAAATGGTGTGGATCGAGAGAGTGCGCTCGGACGCATACCAAGCCGCGAAGGTCGCCGCCAATGCCACCGCAAACACCGCCGTGCTAACGTAAAGGCTAATGCCGAGCCTGTCGGTTAGCGCATCGGTAATCTGGGTTCCCACCACGCTCACAAGCACGACGGTCAGCCAATAGATCCACGGCACATAGCGCCGGGCGCGAAGCTGAAGGAAGAGCGCGGCAAGGAACAGGCTCGCCATAATGCCGCCGGTGACGGTTGTGCCCAATCCTACGTGCACCGCCAGATAGTCCGCACTGGTTTCGCCCACGGTGGTGGACATAATTTTGATAACCCAGAACGCGAGCGTGGCTGCGGGAACCTTGTTTAGCATCGGGTTGACGAAGGATGTTTGCGACATGGCCACTGCACTGGACTCCAGATGATTGCTGGCAACGACATGCCGGATGCCAGGTTGCATCGCCTTGTCCAGGAGGTTGGGAATTCCCAACCAAACACGCGCGTCCAACAGATGCAGCGTCTGGCAGCCAGCCAGCATAGCACCCCCGGCAACCGGTTTCGGGCGCTTCTATGTCCCCTGACCGGAGGCCGGTCCAAGGCGGCTGGCGGACGGCCCGCGCGGGATTTTTACGCCTGGGACGCTAGCACCGCCGCCGATCGGTGTCGGGCGGGTGCGGCCACTTTGTGCCCGCACCCCCGCCCTTCTACCGCCCGCGCAACGAAACCCCGTTCGGGAATTTCTTGCGGTATTCATCCACCGCGGTTTCCATCGTCACGAACTGCGCCCCCTCGGCCCGCAACGTTTCGATCATGTGCTCGAACATGAACATCCGATGGCCCCGGCCGATCACGTGCGGGTGGAACGTGTAGGTCAGCACGCCCCAGTCGTAATATTTCTTCATATACTTGAATTCATTGATGAAATTCTCGATCACCAGCCGCGCGTTCATCCCGCCGGGCAGGATGCCGGCATCGCTGCGGGTGTATTCGAAGTGCGGAAAATCATCCAGCGCCCAGGAAATCGGCATTTCCACCAGGCTGGTATCGGGGCCGAATTCCATCGGGTCGAGCAGTTCGATCTTGTCGCCCTGCCGCGCCTGGTAGGGGATATAATCGTGCCCCATCATCGAGCTGTCGTAGACGAAGCCGTATTTGATCAGCAGGTCGATGCTGTGCGGGCTGAGGTCCCACGACGGCGAGCGATAGCCGCGCGGGGCGCGGCCGGTCAGCTTGGTGATCGCCTCGATGCCGCGGATCAGTTCCTGTTCCTCGCCCTGCGGGCCGAGCGTTGCCGGCACCCGATGGGTCCAGCCGTGATGCCCGATCTCGTGCCCGGCGGCATTCACCGCGGCAACGCAGGACGGGTAGCTCTCGATCGTATGGCCGGGGATGAACCAGGTGGCCGGAATGCGCTCGGCGTTCAGCAGCCGCAGGATGCGCTGGGCGGCGGGGATGCCGAAATCGCCCCGGCTGATGGCGGTGGGCGTGATGTTGCCACGGGAAATCTGCCCCGAGACGTTGTCGTGGTCGAAAGTGAGGCAAACGAACAGATCAGCCATGCCGAGCTCCTTGGCGGGTTTCGCTTAGCATCTAGGCTTCGGGACCGCTTGCCAAGATGCGGCGGGTGACGGAAACTTTCCGCCGTAAATGCCCCAACGGGGTACGGAGAGAGGAAAACGCCATGAGCATCAAGGGTAAAGCCTATATCGTGGGGGCCTACGAGCACCCGACCCGCAAGGCGCCGGACAAATCGGTGGCGCAGTTGCACGCCGAATGCGCCGCCGGTGCGTTGGCGGATGCTGGCCTGACCAAGGACGATATCGACGGCTACATCTGCGCCGGCGACGCGCCGGGCATGGGGCCGATCAACATGATCGACTACATGAACCTGACGAAAGTCCGGTTTATGGATTCGACCGACGTCGGCGGCTCCTCCTACCTGCTGCATGTCGCCCACGCCGCCCAGGCGATCGCCGCCGGGCGCGCCAGCATCGTGCTGATCACCCTCGCCGGCCGGCCGCGCAGCGAAGGCCAGGCCACCGGCACCGCGCCCCGCGCCGGCAATCCGCTGGTGCCGGATACCCAATACGAACAGCAATACGGCACCGTGACCGCCAACGGCTACGGCATGTGCGCGGCGCGGCATATGTATGAATACGGCACGACCTCGGAACAGCTCGCCTGGATCAAGGTCGCCGCCTCGCACCACGCCCAGTACAACCCGCACGCCATGCTGCGCGATGTGGTAACGGTGGAGGACGTGGTGAACTCGCCGATGGTGGCAACCCCGCTGCATCGGCTGGATTGCTGCGTGATCTCGGATGGTGGCGGCGCGCTGATCGTGACCTCGCCGGAAATTGCCAAAACCCTGAAGCGGCCGCTGGTGAAGGTAATCGGCGCCGGTGAAGCGCCGAAAGGCCAGATGGGCGGGCTGGTCGATCTGACCTATTCCGGCGCCGCGCGCTCCGGCGCGCAGGCGTGGGCGGAAGCCGGGGTGAAGCCGGCCGACATCAAATATGCCTCCATCTACGACAGCTTCACCATCACCGTGCTGATGCAGCTCGAAGATCTCGGCTTCTGCGCCAAGGGTGCAGGCGGCAAGTTCGTCGCCGACGGCAACCTGATCTCCGGCGTTGGCAAGCTGCCGTTCAACACCGATGGCGGCGGCCTCTGCAACAACCATCCGGCCAATCGCGGCGGCATCACCAAGGTGATCGAGGCGGTGCGCCAGTTGCGCGGCGAAGCGCACCCAAAAGTGCAAGTGCAGAACTGCGATATCGCGCTCGCGCACGGCACCGGCGGCATGCTCGGCACCCGGCACGGCTCGGCCACACTGATCATGGAGCGGGAGTAATTATCATGGCGCGCAAAATGTTTCCCTCCATCCCCTCGCCTGATGCCGCCGCCTTCTGGGCCGGCGCCGAAGCCGGCAAGCTGATGGTCCCGAAGTGCAAAAGCTGCGGCAAGTCGCACTGGTACCCGCGGCCGCTATGCCCGCATTGCTTTTCCGATCAGGTCGAACTGGTCGCATCATCCGGCAACGGCGTGATCTACAGTTTTTCCCACATGCCGCGGGCGCCGGAACCCTACACGGTGGCGTACGTAACGGTACCGGAAGGGGTTTCCATCCTGACCAACATCATCGACTGCGACCCAACAACGCTAAAGATCGGTCAAGCGGTGAAACTCGCCTGGAACAAGGTTGAAGGCGGCCCGCAAGTCTGGTGCTTCACCCCCACCTGAACGCGGCACGACAGATTTTTGTGCCGCCAGGGTAGCCGGTGGCGGGCAGCGTTTCGCCCGTCACACGGCAACCGCGCTGCGCTGCCGCTCGATCACGCTGCGGCGGTAGCGCAGGTCGGTTTCGACCAGCCGCAGTTCCAGCCGTGTCGGCCCGCCAAACCACTGGCTTACCTCGGCCGGCAACTGCGCCTGCCCTTTGGTCCAGCGATGTCCATCGGCAACCATATGCCAGCCATCGTTGAGCGCCGGGCTGTCGAGCCGCAGGCTGCGCCCGGCCTTGGCACGCCACAGCGAAATTTCCCGCACGGCAACCCCAAGCCGGCGCTTGTCTTCCGCCCCTGCCCGGATCGCCGGGATGACTGTATTCGAAACGATAACAATGATGCGTGCGCCGGTCGGCAAGGCGAAGATCCAAGACCCGTCCCGGCCCAGGTGGCCATCGATACGGACATTATCGACCAACAAGTGCAAATCGGCATCGGCCTCATCGATGCACAACGGCACCTGGCCGGCCCGCTCGGCAACCGAACGCCAGGCTTGCTCCAACGCCGGACCAGCCTCGATCACCGGCAGGCAGGGGGCTTCATGCAGGCGCGTGGGCCAATCGCCAGCGTCCTGGAAGCTATAGGCAGCGCCATCTTCGCGGTAGCTTTCGGCCGGAGCGCCGTTGGCGACCAGAATGTCGTGCGCGTCGAGCTCGATATGGTAATAGTCAACAACCTGCGGCGCATCATCCCATCGGATCGACATCCCATTGATCAAATGTTCGACCGGCACCAGAACATTGCCAACACGCAATCCATGGCGGCGCGTAAGGTGCAAGTCCCGGTGCGGCACATTCCTATCCAGCGCGCCGGCACGCACGATAACCGGCGTCACATCGCAGCGCGTCCGTGGGGTGACGACATTGCGGCCAAAGCCAATCCAGACAATCGGACAAACCCGCCCGGATTCGGTAACGATCATCTCGCCGACCGACAAATCCTCGATGGCGACTTCGCCGCGCGGCGTTGCGATCAGGCTGCCGCGCAGGAAGCAGGCTTGCACCGTCCGATCGGTGAATTTCAGAGCCTGCACATGGGTCAGCGTATCGGTGATGCCGGTGGCAGTCAGCGTCACGGTGATCGTGCCGCCAGTATAGGCGACGCCGTACGCGGAGTAGGCATTTTGGAACACCACGGTATTGGTGCCGACGCCGGCGCCGCCGTCGATCACGTCGGTGTTGGCATTTACGGTAATGGTGTTGTTGCCAGAGGTGCCGACATAGCGGTCGATCGCGGTTCCAAACGCTATGGCGAGGTTATTGACCATGCCGGCGATGCTGCTGAACGTGCCGGCACCAAGATTGACGATGGCGGCGGTGCT
>JAYTQP010000184.1:0-3300 GCA_043746675.1 Rhodospirillales bacterium
CTACGCCGATGTAGCAACATCGCAGTAGGCCCCCTTCTCCAATCACCCGACGCTTCGCTTAAGTATCGGGTCAAGGGGCTTCTGCCCCTTGCGGGGTCGAGGGGCAGCGCCCCCGCCTTACTTGCTTACTTCATCTCCCCAATCCAGTTGTTAAAACGGCGGATCGCCGTAGGGCACGTGCACGACGCGGTCGACATAGACGCCGGGCGTCATGATGTTTTCGGGTTCGAGTTCGCCGAGTTCGACGATATGTTGGGATTGGACGATCGTGAGGTTGGCGGCGGTGGCCATGACGGGGTTGAAGTTCCGGCCGGAGCGGCGGTACATCAGGTTGCCCCAGCGGTCGGCTTGCCAGGCTTCGACGAGGGCGATTTCGGCGTGCAGGGCGTGTTCCAGCACCATCATGCGGCCGTTGATTTCGCGCACTTCCTTGCCTTCGGCCATTTTGGTGCCGACCCCGGTGGGGGTGAAGAAGGCGCCGACGCCGGCGCCGGCGGCGCGGATGCGTTCGGCCATGGTGCCTTGCGGGACGATTTCGAGTTCGATTTTACCGGCGCGGTAGAGTTCTTCGAAGATGGTGGAATTCGAGCTGCGCGGGAAGCTGCAGATGATTTTGCGGACGCGGCCGAGTTCCATCAGCAGTGCCAGGCCGACATGGCCGCCGCCGGCGTTGTTGGCGACCACGACGAGGTTTTTCACGCCGAGGTCGATGACCCCTTGCACCAGGTGGTTGGGCTGCCCGACCGAGCCGAAGCCGCCGAGCAGAATGGTCATTCCGTCTTTCACCCCGGCCACGGCGTCCGCCATGGTGGGGACGATCTTGTTGATCATCCGTCTACGTTCCCTTTAGCATCACGCCACGACTTCTATCACCGCATCCACCGAGAAGGCGCCTTCGCCTTCCGGCATGGCCAGCACCGGGTCCAGATCGATCTCGGCCAGCGTGTCCCCTGCTTGATGCGCGAACACGCTCAAACGCGCAAGCGTTCGGGCCACCGCCTTGATATCGTTGGGGTTATTTCTTGGTGTTGCTCCTGCTGGGGGCGAGGTCGGACAGGTCGGTGCCGTTCACCGTCAGGTGGCCGTCTTCATAGCCGACTTTCCAGACCATTTCCTTGCCGTCCTGTTCGCCCATCCCTTTCAGGAATATCAGCACCGGGGCCGCCTGTTTCAGTTCCGGGCTGGCAGTGGCGCGCTTGATCAGCGCGTCCAGGCCGGTGGCGTGGAATTCGGCTTTGCCAGACAGATCGGTGGGCGAGCCGACCTCCAGTTCGCCATCGCCCTCCAGGTGGGCGACGCCGAAATCGACCGCCAGGTTCTCGAACCCGACGGTAACGGGATTGTCGGCCAGTAATTTCATCGCCGCAGCCTGCCAGGCGGCGTTCCCGCTGATGGTGCCGTCGATGCCCTGCTGCAACAGGCTGGTGATGCCGGCTTTGGAAATGCCGCTGATGGTCGGGGTCAGCCCGATCTGGCGCGGCATGACCTCGGCGATCGGGCCTTTGACGATGTCGGGGGTTACGATGCCTTCGATCTGGATCGGCATGCTGGCGAGCAAGCCGCCCTCCTCGCTGCCGAAATGCAGGCCGAAGCTGATTTTCTGGGCGCCGCCGTTGGCGCCCATCGCCTCGATCTTCAGGCCGGAGAAAACATAGTCGGCCTGCATCGAATCGAGACTGTCGCCGAGCACGGTCAAAGCGCGGCGGGCCATCGCCTTGTTCTCCGGATTGTCCTGCGGGGCGCCGGGTTTGGCGTCCGGTCCGGTTTGCGCGCGGCCCAGCGCAATCACATCCTGCAGCAGAGCGCCGAGGGCACCAATGGCGAAATTCTTCACCTGCGCCTTGAAGGCGATGTTGTCGAAGCTGACATTCACAGGTGAGCCGCCGGGGGTGGGCGTGGTGGAGGTGTAGTTGTTGAGCGTCGATCCGCTCTGCATGTCGATCCGCCCGGCGGACGTTGGCTGCCAGATGCTATGCCCTTGGAGCGTGTCGATATGGCTGGTCTGGGTACCCTGCGCGGTTTCCACTGTCATGTCGTAGTCGCGCAGCTTGGAGTCCGCGGTCGAGGTGGTGGCCAGCGCGGGGTCGAACACCATGCTGCTGGCCTGCGCGCCGATCGTCATCGCGAAGCCGATCGGAATGGATTTGCCGCCGCCTTCGGCGGTGCGTTCGCCGGTGCCAACGATTTTCGCTGGCAGCTTGATGTCGTCGATCGCCCAGCGGCCGCCGCTGAGGGCTTTGGCGTTCGCGGTCACCACCCCGGCGGTGAGCTTGTAGCCGCTGATCGGGCCGATTTCCGGCCAGCCGATTTCGAGCGCGAGATGGTCGCCGGCGGGTGTTATTTTCGGGGTCAGCGCGTCCGCTACCGTCGGCACGCCGATCATGCGGTCGAAGAATCCATGGATCGCGGTGCGCAACGCATCGGCGTCGGCCTGGGTGGTTTGCGCCGACGCCGGAGCGGTGGCCAGTAGCAGCGCGACACCTAGCAGCGCGACACCTAGCAGCGAGGCGGTGAACTTCACGGGCAGGCGGCGCGCGACGGACATCGCGATATCCTTTCGGTGGCGAGAAGATATTGTTCTATGCCGGGTCGGCGACGGTTTGAAGCGAAGATTTGACCCGCTGGGCTAAACCGCGTCGTAATCCACCACCAGATGCCGCGATTTCGGCTGCGCCTGGCAGGTCAGCACGAAGCCGGCAGCGGTTTCCCATGGTTCCAGCGAGAAATTCTGCGCCATCACCACGCTGCCTTCCACCAACCGGGCGCGGCAGGTGGAACACATGCCGCCGCGGCAGGACCAGGGCAGGTCGAGCCCGGCCCGCATACCGGCGTCCAGCACCGCTTCGCCGGCGGCTATTGGGATTTCGCGGGTTTTGCCTTCGTGGATGATGGTTGCGGTGGCAAAGGCCGGGGCGTTCGGTGGCACGATCGCGGCCGGCCTTGGTGCGCTGGCCGGGGTGAAGCGTTCGGTGTGGATGCGGTCGGCCGGCACGCCCATTGCCTGCAGGGCGATCGGCAGGGTTTCCAGCATCGCCGCCGGGCCGCAAAGGAAGGCGGCGTCGATTTCGGCGGGGCGGAGCAGGCCGGGCAGCAGCGTTGCCAGGCTGGCAGCATCGACATGGCCGTTCAGCACGCCGATGTCCTGCGCTTCGCGCGACAGCAAATGGATGACGGTCAGGCGGCTGAGGAAGCGATCCTTCAAATCCTCCAGCGCGGTCCGGAAGATAATTCCGGCGGTGCTGCGGCTGCCATAGAGCAGCACGATGCGGCTGGCGGGTTCGCGGGCCAGGACAGATTTGA
>JAYTQP010000185.1:0-4949 GCA_043746675.1 Rhodospirillales bacterium
CGGATCGAGCCATTCGCGCAGCCGTTCCAGGCCGGGGCGGGCAAGCAGATAGGCGAGCCGCGACAAGATCGAGGCGGCGAACACCTGGCGCAGCATCCCACTCATCAGGCGCAATGCTCCCTCGCCGGTTTTCAGCGCCACGTTGCCGGTAAAGCCGTCGGTTACGATCACATCGGTGGTGCCGGCGGCGATGTCGTGCCCTTCGACGAAGCCGTGGAATTGCGGCGCGAGATGGCTGGCGCGCAACAGGTCGGCGGTCTGGCGCAACTGATCGTTGCCCTTGCCTTCTTCCGAGCCGACATTCAGCAGCCCGATGGTGGGCGCGGTCAGGCCCAGCACGGTGCGCGCGAACACGTCGCCGAGCAGGGCGAATTCCATCAGGTTGCGCACGTTGCAGCTCACGTTGGCGCCGAGGTCGAGCATCACCACATCGCCACGCGCGGACGGGCCGATCGCCGCCAGCGCCGGCCGGTCGATGCCGGGCAAGGTTTTGATGACGATCTGGGCGAGTGCCAGCAGCGCGCCGGTGTTGCCGGCGGACACCACGCCCTCGGCTTCACCCGATGCAACCGCATCGACCGCCAACCGCATCGAGGCGTTGCGCAGGCGCAAAGCGGCGGTCGGTTTAAGGTCGGCGGCGATCGTTTCGGCGGTATGTCGCACGGTGCAGATCGCAGCGGCCCGCTTGTAGCGGGCCAGCAACGGCGCCAGCGCGGCTTCGTCGCCGAACAGCAGCAGCCGCGCCGCCGGGTGGCGTTCGGCGGCCAGATCGAGGCCAGCCACGATCGCCGCCGGGGCGGCATCGCCACCCATGGCGTCAATCGCGAGAGTAAAACGTTCTGTCACCGCGACACGCTAGCATGAAACCGCAACTGGCGATGCCCCGCAGCGGCGCGAACCGGAATTGGGGCGCGGTCGAAGCTGACGCGAAATCCCATGATCGCGCGCCGCAACGCCGCGTCAGGCGCGGACTGCGCCCTTAAGCGGCTTGCCGGCGGCCACCACTTCGCGGCCATCATAATGGCCGCAATGGCTGCAAACATGGTGCGGCCGCTTCAACTCGCCGCAATTGGCGCACTCGGTGTGGGCAACCGCGGTCAATGCCTGATGGCTACGACGCATTCCCATCCGCGAGGGGGATGATTTTTTCTTCGGGACAGCCATAAGAAACCCAACTCCGGTCTGAGTGATCCACGCCCAATCGCCGCCCCAGGTGATTCTGCGGTCGGGCGGGCACGTTCACGTATCGATGCCAATAACGCGAGCCGCGCGGTCTAGCAGACCCCCCCCCATCCCGCAAGCGTCCCATCTCGCAAGCAGTTGTGACCGGGGTTCGGAATCGCGTTTCGGCAGTCAGTCGGTGCGGCGCAGGCGGGCAAGGGCGGCAAACGGTGACGGCGGGCCGGATTCGGCGGTCGGATCGTCCCCGCTAAGGTCGGCAAGGGCCGCATCCGGCTTGCGCGGATAAGGGTCCAGCAGCAGCGCGAATTGTTCCGCGGCGGCCTCGCCAAGGTCGATCGCAAGGCCGTGATACGGCACTTCGTCGACGGACTCGGGGTCGTCGTCGCTTTCCTGCCCGGCGGGGACGAACATCAGGCGGAATTTCTCGTCCATCGCGGTGGCGAAATCGTCCAGCGACACCACGCAGGTCTGGGTAAAGCGGGCGACGAGATGGCCATCGGCGCGGAAGGCGCCGGTGGTGCGCGGGTGCAGCGTAAAGCCGCAGCGCAGCGATTTGATCGCCGGCAAACCCATGCGAACTGCAAGCGCGGCGCATTCGGCCGGGGTGGCGATGATGGTTTCAAAATGGCTGCCGGCCGCCAGCCGAAGCACCGGCAGCGGCCGATGCCATTCCGGGGCCGGATCGCTCATGCGGCGAAATTCACCCGGCCGGCGTTAATCTCTGGCAGGGTTTGGGCAGCCAGATGCGCCGCCACCGCAATGGCCCGGCTCGCCAGTGCCGGCGCCCCGGCAGCGTCCCCCCCCCGCCAGACATTGCGCACCAGCGCCTCCGCCAGCGCGGCCGGCGGATCATCGCCATCGAGTGCGGCAGCATAAACCGCCGCGCGGCCGTGGAAGGCTTCCCACATTTCGCGCACCCGCCGCCCGACGGACAGGTCGCCAACCCCGATTTCGCGCAAATTCAAATCCATGTCGTTGAACATCGCATCGAATACCGCCTGCGCCAGCGCCGGACCGGGCGGCGGCGCCTCGGTCAGCCGGCGGATCAGCAGGAACACGTGCAGGCCAACCAGGTCGAAGCGCCCGTCCAACGTGTCCGG
The DNA here is from genome assembly GCA_043746675.1 of Rhodospirillales bacterium. GTDB lineage: Bacteria > Pseudomonadota > Alphaproteobacteria > Acetobacterales > Acetobacteraceae > CAITOL01. Next base: position 2,283 of record JAYTQP010000185.1, read on the forward strand.
CACCCCGAGCGCGGCATAGAAAGACGGCTGGCGCGCGGCCGCGACGGCGGCGCCATAAAGCATGTAGCCCGCCCGTTCATGCCGGTTGCGGCGAAGAAAGCTCCAGAAACCGTGCGCTGACGCGGTCGGCGTCGCCCCTGAATGTCCCATCATCCCTCATTTGCTGCCCTCGGCAATGAAAAATACACCCGGGGATCGCTTCTCTTTATATGGGATGCTTGGGCGGCTTGAAAGCTTGTTCACCATTTTTGCCAGGAAGCCTTAGTTTTTTAAACCGACGACGAAAAAATCTTCCGCTGGCGCCATCGCCGGCCAACCGCTAGAGACCCAACCGAATGACGGCAACGGCCGGGCTGGCACGGTGCCTTAGCGGATCGAGGATATCATGCGACGTGCGACGAATTTTCAGTCCCGCCTGCTGGCGCTGGCGCTGCTCGGCGCGGCATCCGCGCTGGCCGGGTGCGATCTGCCGGATGCGATTTCGTTCCCCAAGCAGGCGCGCGGCAACATGATCGAGCCGGAGCGGCTGGCGAACATGGTGATCGGCACCTCCACCCGCGCCGACGCCATCGCCGCACTCGGCTCGCCGACCGCGAAGGCAACCTTCGACGATAATACCTGGCTTTATATCGGTGAACTGACCAAGCCGGTGATCGGCGCCACCAACACGGTGCGGGCGCAGTCGGTGGTCGTGCTGGGCTTCGATCAGCAGGGCGTGCTGCGCCGGATCGATACCAAATCCGGCAAGGATGGCTTCAATATCGCCGTTGTCACCGACAAAACCCCCGCGCCGGGCAGCGACGCGACCTTTCTGCAACAGTTGCTCGGCAATGTCGGGCGTTTCAACCCGACCAGCGGCAGCACCGGCAACGCCAGCACCGCCAACCGCAGCAGCAGCGGCAATTACTAGTGGTAAGAATCTGACGGAAAGAGCCGTCAGATTCTTACCACTAGCCTTTGATTTTGTGGGCCGATTCACCCAACGCGCGGGAGTCAGGCGTTAGGATCGGACCACGAGGGCGCGATGATTTTTTGGCGGAATCGCCAAAAATCATCGCGCGATCCAGCAAAGCGTTAGATCGGGATGGCTTCGCCTATCGGAAGCCATCCCGATCTAACCTATGAGCGCTCGTATTTCGTCGAGCTTGGCGTGATGCGCGGCCATCGACAGACCATCGACGGTCAGCGCCTGCGCGGCTGAAACCCCGTCCACCGCCGGCCCCTCGAACACCACCCGGCGCAGGATCGCCGCGTCCAGCACCGGATCGAGCACCGCCGCCAGCCGGCAGCCCCAGTCCGGCCGCAGCAGCGCCAGTGCCGCAAGCAACCCCCAGGCGCCCCAGTTCGATACGCCGGCGACGATCAGATGGTCGGCTGGCGTGCGGCAGGCAATGCTGGCACCGTTGCGCACGGCGCCGGCGATGAGTCCGGCGGGCAAGCTGCCCATGCCGATTTCATTGCCGCCGTCGCCGATCGCCAGCCGCACCCAGGGTCCGGCCAGGAACAGCGCATCCAGCGGCGCGGTGATCGCCGAAACATCCTCGCCGAGCAGATTGCGCGCCACCCCGTCCGCCGCGAGCCCGCAGCGTTCGATCGCCAGCACATGGGTGATGCCGGCAGCCCGCCAGGCGGCGATGATGCTGTCGATCGGGCCGGCATCGAGCGGCACCGCAGTCGCCCCGGCAGCGGCCAAAGCAACAGCGCAAACCGCCGCACAGGGCGGATCGGTGGCGAGCCGGCAGGCAATGCCAAGGTCGGCGAGGCCGCGCAGCAGCAGCGCGGCCCCCACCGGACCATCGGTTTCGGCGGCCGGCGGCACCCCGCGGGGGACGAAAAATCCGGTGATAACGCCCAGCCGCAGGGTTGGCGCGGTCGCCAGGGCTTGCGCGGCGGCAAACAGACCGCCGGCAGCCGCGGTCGCCATCGCGCTGATATTGCGGCCAACTTCCTGCTGAATAGCCGCCTCGATGGCAGCAATCTGGCCGTGCGGCACTTACAGGCTGGCGAGGTTGCTGTTGCGTAAATCGGTGATCAGCATCGCCCCCGGCGCGTGGGTGATGCAGAAATCCGGCTTCATTTCGGCGATCACCGCCTGCGGGGTAACGCCGCAGGCCCAGAACACCGGCAGTTCGCCGGGCCGGATCGGCACCGCATCGCCGTAATCGGGCTTGTTGATATCGGCGATACCGATCGCTTCGGGCAGGCCGATATGCACCGGCGCGCCGTGCACGGATGGGAAGCGGGACGTGATCTGGATCGCCCGGATCGCGTCGGCCGGCACCAGCGGGCGCATGGAAACCACCAGCGGGCCGTGGAACGCGCCGGCGGCAACGGTTTGGATGTTGGTGCGGTACATCGGCACGTTGGCGCCGCAGGTGATGTGGCGAACCTCGATGCCGTCCTCGATCAGCGCCTGCTCGAACGAGAACGAACAGCCGATCGCGAAGCTGACCAGGTCGTCGCGCCACAGGTCGGAAATATCCGTGGGCTCGCCGCTCAGCGCGCCCTTGTGCCAGACCCGGTAGCGCGGCAGGTCGGTGCGCAAATCCAGATCATGCGCCAGGCTGGGCAGATACGGATTGCCGACCTCGCCCACCGCCAGCACCGGGCAGGGCTTCGGGTTGGCTTGCGCGAAACGCAGAAAATCATGCGCCAGATCGCGCGGCA
>JAYTQP010000186.1:0-4808 GCA_043746675.1 Rhodospirillales bacterium
GCGTGCGGGGCGCCCATCACGCTCATCACGCTGCCGATATTGATGATCTTGCCGCCACCGGCTTTCACCATTTCGGGGTAGGCGACCTGCGCGCAAAGAAACGCGGAGGTCATGTTGGTGTCCATCACCCGGTGCCATTCTTCTTCGGTGTAATCTTGCGGGTTTTTCCGGACCGCGATCCCGGCATTGTTGATGAGGATGTCGAGCCGGCCAAATTTTTCCACCGTTTGCGCCACCAGGGCGACGCATTGGGCCTTCTTGGTGACATCCGCAGTCACGAATACGGCATTTTTCAACCCGGCGGCGGCCTTTTCACCCTTGGCCTGGTTGCGCCCGGCCAGTACCACTGTGGCACCGGCATCCGCCAGGCCGGTGGCCATACCCAGGCCGATGCCGCCGTTGCCGCCGGTGACGATGGCAACTTTTCCGGTGAGGTCGAACAGGTTCATCGTAGGCGCTCCCTGGGTTTTTAGCCGACGGCTTCGGCGTGATGGCATGCGATCAGACGGTCATCCAGCGGGCGGAATTCCGGCCGTTCTTCGGAACAGCGGGCGGTGGCGAAGGGGCAACGGCTGGCAAACGCGCAGCCCGGCGGCGGGTTCAGCGGCGATGGCAATTCGCCTTTGATGGCGATATTAGTTTGCCGGTGCGCCGGATCGACCGAGGGCGTCGCCGCCAGCAACATCTTGGTGTAGGGGTGGCGCGGATGGGCGAACAGATCGGCCTTAACAGCCTGTTCGACCGGGCGGCCGCAATACATCACCATCACGTCGTCGGCGATATGGCGCACCACGGCCAGATCGTGGCTGATGAACAGATAGGCGAGGCCCATTTGTTCCTGTAAATCCATCAGCAGGTTCAGCACCTGCGCCTGGATCGAGACATCGAGGGCGGAAACCGGCTCATCGGCCACCACCACCCGCGGGTTCAGCATCAGCGCGCGGGCGATGGCAATCCGCTGGCGCTGGCCGCCGGAAAACATGTGCGGGTAGCGGCCCCATTGGTCGGGCCGCAGCCCGACCTTGGCCATCATCGCGCGGGCGGCGGCTTCACGTTCACCAGCATTGCCGCGGCGGTTGATGGCCAGCGGCTCCTGCAGGATCGCGCCCACGGTTTTGCGCGGGTTGAGCGAGCCGTACGGATTCTGGAACACCATCTGCACGGATAGCCGCAGTTTCTTCCTTGTGTCGGCATCAACCCCGGCGGTCGCGGCACTGTCGATCATCAGTTCGCCTGATGTCGGCGGTTCCAGCAACGCGGCAACGCGGGCCAGGGTGGATTTGCCGCAACCGGATTCGCCCACCACCGCCAACGTGCGGCCGGCTTCGAGCGTGAACGACACGCCGTCCACCGCCCTGACCAGACCCTTTTTCGCGAACAGTCCACCGCCAACCGGGTAATGGCGGGCAACCTCGCGGGCTTGCATCAGCACCGTCATGTCGGCAGCCCCGCATCATCCAGCGGCGTATGGCAGCGCACCCCGGCCCGCGGGATCGGCATTTCGACAGCGCAACGGTCATTGGCGAAGCCACAGCGCGGGCTGAACAGGCAGCCGGTCGGGCGGTCATCGATCCCCGGCACCATGCCGGCAATCGTCGGCAGCCGGCGGCGGCCGATGGCACGTTCCGGTAACGCATCGAGCAGCGCCGAGGTATAAGGGTGGCGCGGGGTGTTGAACAGGCCCGCGGTCGCCTGCTGCTCGACCATCTGGCCGGCATACATCACCTGCACCCGGTCGGCGGTTTCGGCCACCACCCCCATGTCGTGCGTGATCAGTACCAGCCCCATGCCGTGCGCACGCTGCAAATCGACCAGCAGATCGAGGATTTGTTTTTGTATAGTAACATCAAGCGCGGTCGTCGGCTCATCGGCGATCAGCAGGCGCGGATTGCACGCGATCGCCATGGCGATCATCACCCGCTGGTTCATCCCGCCCGACATCTGATGCGGAAAATTACCGGCCCGGCGCGACGGATCGGGGATGCCGACCTGTTCGAGCAGCGCGATCACCCGGCCCTTGACCTTGTCCTTCGGCACCGCGGCATGCGCGCGCAGCGCCTCGGCGATCTGCCAGCCAACCGGGTAGCACGGGTTCAGCGAGGTCATCGGCTCCTGAAAAATCATCGCCATGTCCTTGCCGACCAGCTTGCGGCGCTGGCGCGGGGACAAGGTCAGCAGATCGGTGCCGTCGAACTGCAACAAATCCGCGCTGACCCTGCCGGGCCAGCCGATCAGCCCCATCGCGGCCAGCATCGAAACCGATTTGCCGGACCCGGATTCGCCGACCACCCCCAGCACCTCGCCGGCGTCCACGGTCAGATCGACCCCATCGACCGCGCGAAACGGCCCCCGCGCGGTGGCGAACTCCACCGCCAGATTGCGGATTTCGAGCAGCGCCATCAGCGTTTCAGCTTCGGATCGAGCGCATCGCGCAGCCCGTCGCCGAACAGGTTGAAGGCGAGCACGGTGGCCAGGATGGCAAAACCGGGAAACGCCAGCACCCACCAGGCGCGCTGGTAATACTGCAACGCCCCGGCCAGCATGGTGCCCCATTCCGGCGTCGGCGGCTGCGCGCCCAGCCCGAGAAAGCCCAGCGCGGCGGCATCCAGAATGGCGGTTGAAAACCCCAACGTCGCATGCACGATCAGCGGCGCCATGCAGTTGGGCAGCACGGTGTCGAACATCAGCCGCAGCGTCGAAGCCCCGGCCGCCCGCGTCGCGGTCACGTAGTCGCGGTTGAGCTCGGCCAGCGCGGAAGCGCGCGAAAGCCTGATGTAGCCGGGCAGCGTCACCACGGCCACCGCCAGCATCGCATTGAACATCCCCGGCCCGAGGATCGCCACCACCACGATCGCCAGCAACAGGCTGGGAAACACCAGCAGGATATCGACCAGCCGCATGATGAACACATCCACCACGCCGCCGGTGAAAGCCGCCGCGAGGCCCAATGAGGTGCCGATCACCAGCGCCACCGCCACCACCGAAAACCCGATCATCAGGCTGAGCCGGGCGCCATGGATCAGCCGCGACAGCATGTCGCGCCCCACATCGTCGGTGCCGAGCGGAAACCGCCACACCCCGCCGTCGCTCCAGACCGGCGGGGTGAGGAAATTCTGCCGGAACTGCTCGATCGGCGAATGCAACGCCAGCACATCGGCGAGCACCGCGACCACGATCAGGATCACCATCAGCCCAAGCCCGAACACCGCGCCGCGATTTTCCGAAAAACTGCACCAGAAAATGCTCAGCCGCGATGGCATCCCGCCCGCCTCGGCAGCACGCGCCGACATCAGCGCCGGATCCGCGGGTTGAGCACCGAATACAGCATATCCACCCCGAGATTGACGCAGATCACGATGGTCGCGATCAGCAAGGTGCCGCCTTGCAGCACCGCATAGTCGCGCCGTGCGATCGCATCGATGATCCAGTGGCCAACCCCCGGCCAGGCGAAAATCGTTTCGGTCAGAATGGCACCGCCGAGCAGACCGCCAACCGAAAGCCCGATCACCGTCACCACCGGGATCAGCGCATTGCGCAAACCATGCACCACCGTCACCCGCAGGCCAGACAGCCCCTTGGCGCGCGCGGTGCGAATATAGTCTTCCCCCAGCACCTCCAGCATCGCCGAGCGCGTCATGCGGGCGAAGTTGGCCAGCGGGATGGTGCCCAGCACGATCGTCGGCAAAATCAGGTGCGAGACCGCCGACCGGCAGGCGCCATCATCGTCGGACCACCAGCAATCGACCAGCATGAAGCCCGACCACGGCTCGACATAGAACAGGTCGCTCACCCGCCCGGAAACCGGCGTCCAGCCCAACCCAACCGAGAACACCAGGATCATCATCAGCCCCCACCAGAAGATGGGCATCGAAGCGCCGGCGACCGACGCTCCCATCAGGCCGAAATCGAACGCGGTGCCGCGCCGCAGCGCCGCGATCACCCCCATCGGGATGCCGATCACCACCGCGAACAGGATCGCGCAGGCCGCCAGCTCGACGGTGGCCGGGAACAGGGTGATGAATTCCTTCCACACCGGCTCCCTTGTGACCAGGGAAACCCCGAGGTCGCCATGCGCCACCTGCACTTCGTAATCGACGAACTGCTTCCACAACGGCTGGTCGTAGCCGTATTCGTGGCGCAGTTCCGCCAGCCGCTGCGGCGTCACCCCACGCTCCCCAGACCGCGCCTCGATCGGATCGCCCGGCACCAGATGAATGAGCGTAAAGGCAAGCAGGGTCACGCCGATGAAGGTCGGCACGATCAGCATGACCCGCCGCAGCAGATAGCGCAGCATGGCCGAAAGGCTACTTCAGATTGGCATGCAGGAAGTTCTCGCCGCCCACCGCATGGATCGAAATCCCGGTCACGTTGGCGCGCAGCGGCAGAAACACCACCGAATGGGCGAGGAACAGATACGGCGCATCCTGGTGCATCACCACCTGCGCCTGCTGGTAGAGCTTGCTGCGCTCGGCAACATTGCTGATCGTCGCCGCCTTGGTGATCAGGCTGTCATAGGCCGGATCGCACCATTTGGTCAGCGAATTGGCCTTCGCCGCCGCGCAGCTCGCCAGCACGGCGAAGAAATTGTCCGGGTCGCCATTGTCGCCGCTCCAGCCCATCTGCACCATCTGATGCTCGCCGGCCTGCGCGCGCTTGCGGTATTCGCCCCACTCGTAGCTGACGATCTTGGCGGTGATGCCCACTTTGGCCAGATCGGCCTGCATCAGTTCGGCGATCCGCTTGGCGTCCGGGTTATACGGCCGCTGCACCGGCATCGCCCAAAGATCGGTCTCGAACCCGTTCGGCAG
>JAYTQP010000187.1:0-1774 GCA_043746675.1 Rhodospirillales bacterium
CCGCCCACCATCGCCGCGCGCACTTCCTCATACGTGCCGCCGCCGCCGCCATGGGCCAGATTGACCACCAGTTTTGCGTCCCCAATGGCGCGGGCGATATCGGCTTCCCGCGCGATGCTGCCACGGATCACTGATACGCGCGGGTCGTCGAAAATCGCCGGCAGATTGCGGACCGAGCGTGCCATCACCGAAACGCTCATCCCCGCGTGCAGCAACCGCTGCACCAGGTGGCGGCCGATGAAGCCGGTGCCGCCGAGCACCGCGACATCCCATTGGGTGCGCGGCACGCGCGCCGGCACCGGGGCTGCGGCCACGACAGCGGGAAAGGCCTGGGCGCGCAGTTGCTCGCAGATTTTGACCAGGCTGCCGCCGAAAGCGCCGTCCAGTTCCGGCGCGCGTCCGGCGTCGGCGGCGGCATGAAAGGCGGCGATGCTGCCGCGCATGCTGAGCAGGAACGGGTCCTTGCGCGGCGCCAGCTTGGCGATCCCCAAGCTGTAGTTGAAGAAATTGCCGATGCTGTCGCCGGCAAGGCCGCGTGCGCTGCGCAGCCCGGAAACCAGCCCGTCCAGTGCCTCGATCCAATGGCTGCGGCCATAGACCAGCAGCCGGTTGGCCAGAATATCGGCCACCGCCACGCCGTCATCGCCGACCACGGTCACCTGCCAGAACGCAAACGCCTGCCCCACGGCAAAGCGCAACTGCGCCGGCACCGATCCGCCGGCGAGCGAAACGGTGAGATCGCGGCAGAACATCGTGCCAGGGGCGATTTCCACCAGCGGCCCGGCCAACGCCTGCACGGTATCAGGCACGCCGGCCAGTGCCATGAGGTGCGACAGCGGATGCACCGCCTGTTCGAGCAGGATATTGCCCGGCGCCTGAAACATCCAATGGCCGAACTGGCGCGCCTGCAACTGCCGCAACGGCACGTTGTAGAGGCAGGAGACGAAATTCACCCGACCCAGACGGCCATCCGCCAGCAGTTTGCGCAGCCGCAAAAACGCCGGATGGTAAATGAAATTCTGGTTCACCCCCAAGGCAACGCCGGCGGCTTCGGCGGAAGCGGTCAAGGCGGCACAGGTTGCCGCTTCGGTCGCCATCGGCTTTTCTAGCAGCACCGGCTTGCCGGCGGCGATCAGTTCGCGCGCCACCTGGGCGTGCAGATCCGGCGGCACCAGCACATGCGCGCGGTCGAACGCGTCCGCCGCCAGCGCCTCGGCCACCGAGCCGAAGGATTTGCCGGCGCCGCAGTCCCGCGCCAGCCGTTCGGCCGCCGCCAGGTTCGGGTCGATGATGCAGGCGATCTGCTGGCCCGGCACGCCGCGCAGCGCATCGACATGCACGCGCGAAATGAAGCCCGCACCGATCAACGCAATCCGGCTCATGCGCCCATTTCCCTGAAATTCGTCATCGCCAAAGCTTGCGCCAGCCGGCCAGCTTGCCGCCAGCGAAGCGCACCAGATCGGCCTCGGTTCCGTCCGGCCGGCCCGACAGCGCCCACAGCGCAAGCAGCGCGCCCGAATAGAGCAGTGCCCCGAGCAGCATTGCGTCGAGCAGATGCAGGGTCAGCGCGCCACGGTCGGCGATCACCGGCACCCAGCCCAGCCCGGCACCGTAAAGCCCGGCCGCCATCGCCGCGGTGGCGAACAGAAAGCGCCAGTTGCGCTGCCACATGGTAGCGAACGAGGCGGCGAAATAAATCCGCACCAGCACGATATAGGCGAAGTCCTCCACCACGGAGGCGACGAACACCGCCAAGGCCGCCGCCATCAACTGC
>JAYTQP010000188.1:0-5345 GCA_043746675.1 Rhodospirillales bacterium
GGGCCGCAGCATGGCCATGCTGGCCGCCATGATGGTCGATGAACCGAACGAGGCCGAGCGCGATCGTAACATCGCCATGGCCAAGGTCGGCGTCGGCCAAGCCGGGAAATTTGTCAGCCAGAATGCAGTGCAACTGCATGGCGGTATCGGCATGACCGAAGAATACGTGATCGGGCATTATTTCCGACGCGCGATGATGTTCGATCATAGTTTTGGCGATACCGCTTACTACCTGAACAAGCTGGCGGCGCAGGTTCACTGAAACGCCGGCTTGTGAGGCAAGCCGGTTCGGGGGTACAGACGCGGCATGAACCAGATTGCCGCCCCGCTGCTCACCGCCCGCGCAGCGGCAACCCGTGCTGCCATCGTCGCTACGGCGGAGCACTTGTTTCGCAGTTTCGGCTACCAGAAAACCACGGTCGCCGACATCGCTCGCGAACTGCATATGTCGTCGGCCAATATCTACCGCTTCTTTCCCAGCAAGGCCACGATCAACGAGGCAATCTGCACGCGCGTGCTGGCCGAGCTCGAAGCCGTCGCCTGGCACCAGGCTGGCAGCGACGGGCCGGCTCCGGATAGACTGCGCGCGCTGTTCACCGTCACCCAGGCCCGCGTGCAGGCGCTGTGCTTCGCCGAACGCCGGCTGCACGACATGATCACTGCGGCGATGGCGGAAAACTGGCCGGCGATCGAAGCCTATATCCACCGGGTCGATGCCGCGATTGCCGCAATCGTCGCCGACGGCCAGCGCCAGGGCAGCTTCGCCCCGCTCGGTGCCGAACAAAGCGCCCGCCTGGTGCATGCCTGCATGATCTGCTTCGCCCACCCCACCGTGGTCGAACAATGCATGCAAGACGACCTGCCCAAACTTGCCGCCGACATGGCCGAATTCGTGCTTCGCGCCTTGCGCGCCTAATCGCTGCGGCCGGTTTGCAGGCGGGGCTTCAACAGCGCCGAAATAAAATATGACGGATTTAGATATTCGTCAGTTTCGTGTTACAATACCGAATGTTGTCCGTTGAGAGGTCACCATGTCGCGCCGGTTGATCCCCATGCTGCTGCCGATCTTGCTGGGCGGTTGCTTCGACCGCCCGGTGGCGAGCGTCGAAAACCTTGTCCGCCCGGTGCAGGTGGTGCGGGTCAGCCTGTCACCGCGCAATGAAAGCCGGCGCTACAGCGGCATCGTTCGGCCACGGCATGAAGCTGATATCGGATTTCGGGTGGGCGGTCGGCTGATCGTGCGCAACGTCGATCTCGGTGCGCGGGTGGCTGCCGGGGCGGTGCTCGGGCGGCTTGACCCGACCGAACTGGAGCTGGCGCTGCGCAGTGCGCAGGCCGCGCTCGCCGGCACACAGGCGCAGGCGGTGCAGGCGCAGGCGGACGCAGCGCGCAGCCATATTCTGCGTGCGCAGGGATGGACGGCGGCCGCAGCCGACGAAATCAAGCAGGCAACCGCACGGCTGGCAGCGCAAAAGGTGGAAGCCGCGCAGGCGGCGCTGGCGCTGGCCCGCAACCAGTTGGATGACACGGTGCTGCACGCGCCGAACGATGGTGTGGTAACCGCGGTGGCGGTCGATCCAGGCACCATGCTGGCGGTCGGCCAGCCGGTCTTGCGCCTGGCGAGCGCGGATGGGTGGGAAATCGAAGTACAGTTGCCGGAAACCGCCGTCGCCGACGTGGCGACACAGCGCGCGGAGGCCAGCTTCTGGGCGCGGCCGGATAGCGCCATGCCGGTCACTCTGCGGGAGTTATCGCCGGCCAGCGATCCGAAATTGCGTACCTACACCGCCCGTTTCAGCCTGCCCGCTCCCCCGGCCTGGCTGGCGCTGGGGATGACCGCGACGGTGCGGCTGACCCGCGGCGATGCCGCCATGTTGGCGCTGCTGCCGGCGGACGCCCTGACCGATCGCGGCCAGGGGCCGATGGTTTGGGTGGTCGATCCGGCCGGCAAGCTGGAAGCCCGCCCGGTCCGCATCGCCGCACTGCGGCAGGAAAGCACGCTGGTCGCCGGGCTGCACGCAGGCGAACTGGTGGTCGGGCTGGGGGTGCAAAAGCTCGATCCGGCGCTGCGCGTCCGGGTTGCCGATATTCGCGTGATGCAGCAATAGGATGAGCCGATTCAATCTGTCCGCCTGGGCGGTTACCCACCGCGCCCTGGTTGGGTTTCTGATCGGGCTGATCTTCGTTGCCGGGCTGCTGTCCTACCAGCGGCTCGGCCGTGGGGAAGACCCATCCTTCACCGTCAAGCTGCTGGTGGTAAGCGCGCAATGGCCGGGCGCCACCGCTGCCGAAACCCAGGCACAACTGGCCGACCCGATCGAGCGCAAGCTCCAGGATCTGGCGTATCTCGACCATATCGATACGTTCAGCCGGCCTGGGGCGGCGGCTTTGCTGGTAACCTTGCGCGACGACACGCCGCCATCATTGGTGCCGGATTTATTTTATCAGGCGCGCAAAAAGCTGAACGATCTGCGCCCAAGCCTGCCGGCCGACGCACGCGGGCCGTTCGTCAACGATGAATATACCGACGTCTACGGCGCCGTGTTCGCGATCAGCGCGCCGGGGGCTGCTAGCATCGACAATGCCGAGTTGGTCCGCCAGGCCGAACGGCTGCGCGACCGGTTGCGCAAGCTGCCGGGGGCGCAGAAGGCCACTGTGCTCGGCGAGATTCCGCGCACGTTGTTCGTGGAATTCAGCCAGGCCAAATTGGCCGGCCTCGGCGTGACGGTGGCACAAATTGCGGCAGCACTGGCGCATCAGAACGGCATCGTGCCGGCGGGGTTGGTGGAAACCGGGACCACGCGGGTGCCAATTCGCCTCGATGGCGCGCTCACCGGGGCGGCAGCACTCGCCGAAGTGCCGGTGGAAGCCGGCGGCCATAGCGTGCGGCTGGGTGATATCGCCGCGATCAAGGCCGGCTATGCCGAGCCGCCGAATTTCACTGTTCGCCATAACGGCGCGCCAGCGGTGGTGGTGGCCCTGTCCACCCGCAAAGGCGTCAACGCGCTACAGTTCGGCGCTGAATTGCAGGCCGAGGTGGCTGCCATCCAGGCCGACCTGCCGACCGGGATCGCGCTGCAGCAAATCGCCAACCAGGCGTCGATCGTCGAGGAATCAGTCGGCGAGTTCGAGCTGAAATTCGTTGTCGCCCTTGGCGTGGTGCTGTTGGTGTCGTTCGCCTCGCTCGGCTGGCGCGCCGGGCTGGTGGTGGCGTTGGCGGTACCGCTCACGCTGGCGATCGTGTTCATCATCATGCAAATCGCCGGCATCGATTTGCAGCGCATTTCGCTGGGCGCGCTGATTTTGTCGCTCGGGCTACTGGTGGATGACGCGATCATTGCCATCGAGAGCATGCTGGTGCGGCTGGAAGCCGGCGCCAGCCGGATCGAGGCGGCCGGTTACGCCTGGAACTCGACCGCGTTTCCGATGCTGACCGGCACCCTGGTCACCGCCGCCGGCTTCATGCCGGTCGGGCTGGCGGCGTCCACCACTGGGGAATATGCCGGCGGCATCTTTTGGGTGGTCGGCATCGCGCTGCTGGCGAGTTGGGTGGTGGCGGTGGTGTTCACGCCGTTCCTCGGAATGCTGTTGCTGCCCAACCATAAGCCGGTTGCGGCAACCCATGATCCCTACGCCAGCCCGCTCTACCAGGCGCTGCGCCGGATGGTGGCGTTCTGCGTCGGCCATCGTCGGCTGGTGGTGATTTCCACCGGCCTGCTGTTCGTGCTGGCGATCGCCGGCATGTCGCAGGTGCGGCAGCAGTTCTTCCCCAATTCCAACCGGCTGGAAGTGATCGTCGATCTCAGCCTGCGTCAGGGTGCCAGCCATACCGCGACCGCGGCGGCGGTGCGGCAGTTGGAGCACGCCATCGCCGGCGACGTCGAACTGAAACAGGATATCGCGTGGCAGACCGCGTATATCGGCGGTGGCGCGCCGCGCTTCTTTCTGGCGTTCAATCCGGCTTTGCCAAACGACGCGCTGGCGACGATGGTGCTTACCACCACCGATCTGGCGGCGCGCGAGCGGGTGCGGACCAAGCTGATGGCACTGGCGGCGGCCGAAATCGTGCCGCAGGCGCGGCTGCATGTCAGCCGCCTCGAACTCGGGCCGCCGGTCGGTTTTCCAGTCGGCTTCCGGGTGGTCGGGCAGAACATCGCCGACGTGCGTCGCGCCGCCGATCAGGTGCTGGCCGCGGTGCGCGACACGCCGGGCACCCGCAACGCCCAACTGGCCTGGGGCGATCGGGCGCCGTCGGTGCGATTGGCGCTCGATCAGGCCCGCATTCGCCAGTTTGGCCTGGCGCCGTCCGACATCGCGCAGAGCCTGCAAACGTTGTTGGCGGGCCGAAGCGCGACCCGGTTGCGGGTTGGCACCAAGCAGATCGACGTCGTGCTGCGGGCGACCACGGCGGAACGGCTCGATCTGGACCGGCTGGCGGACCTGATCCTGGCGACGCCGTCCGGCCCGATCGCGGTCGGCCAGATCGCCCGCTTGGTGCCACAAACCGAGGAGCCGATCTTGTGGCGGCGCGACCGCGAACCGTTCCTGAGCGTGCAGGCGGACATCCAGGATGGCCTGCAGGCGCCCGATGTGACCGCGTTGGCACTGCCACGGGTGCGGGCCTTGGCCCTGCCGGCCGGGGTGCGGGTGGATGTCGGCGGCGCCGCCGAGGAAGCTGCCAAGGCCAATGGCGCGTTGTTGGCGGTGTTTCCGCTGATGGGCGGCACCATGCTGCTGATCATGATGATCCAGTTGCAGAGCCTGCGGCAGACCTTGCTGGTGCTGGCAACCGGACCGCTCGGGCTGATCGGGGCGGTGGCCGCTTTGTTGCTGACAGACGCCGCGTTCGGCTTCGTTGCCTTGCTCGGGGTGATCGCGCTGGCCGGCATGATCATGCGCAACACCATCATCCTGGTCGACCAGATCGGCCAGGATCTGCGCGCCGGCGTCAGCCCGATAGAGGCGATCATCGGCAGCACCGTGCGCCGTTCTCGCCCGGTGGTGCTAACCGCGCTCGCGGCCGCCTTCGCCTTCGTGCCGCTGGCGCTGAACGTGTTCTGGGGGCCGATGGCAATCGCCATGATCGGCGGCCTGGTGGTGGCAACAGTGCTGACCTTATCGTTCCTGCCGGCGCTTTACGCCTGGGCGGCGGTGCCGGTGGACCGGGTCACGGCGTCGGTCGGCGCGTTGTTGCGCAACAACGCGGCCTCTTAGTGTCCGTCCGGAAAGTCTGCCGGGTCGGTCCGGCGGTGCTTTTTGCGCCTGGGAGCGTCGGGTCCTTGCCATGATGTCCCAGCATCATGGCGGCGGTCCCTCCTTCCCAGGTGCAAAAATCCCGCGCCGGC
>JAYTQP010000189.1:0-2690 GCA_043746675.1 Rhodospirillales bacterium
CATCCATGCCTTGTGCGACGCGATCTACGGCGCGCTCGCCGAGGGCGATATCGGCCGCCATTTCCCGCCCAGCGACAACGCCTACAAGAACGCCGACAGCGCCCGCTTCCTGCGCCACGCCGCCGAACGCATCGCCGCCCGCGGCGGCCAGTTGGCCAACTGCGACGTAACCCTGATCTGCGAACAACCGAAAATCACCCCGCACGCCCCGGCCATGATTTTCCGAATTGCCGAACTGCTGGGCGTGGAGGCCGGCCGCGTCAGCATCAAGGCCACCACATCGGAAAAACTCGGCTTCACCGGCCGCAGCGAAGGCATCGCCTGCCAGGCGGTGGCAACCGTGCTGCTGCCATGCTGATCATCCGCGAAGTCTGCCGGGTCGGGCCGCGCGCCGTAAGCTCCCGGTAAGCAGCAATGGACAAACTCATCGCATGAACGCTGCTCGTAAAGCACTCCACGCCTGGATCGCGGCACTGCTTCGTCGCCCGCCGCACGCGGTTGCGGTGTGGGACCTCGGGGTCCGGCTGTTCCATTGGGCCCTCGTCCTGGTCGTCACCGCCGAAGCGCTGACCGGTTTTTTCGCCAGCCGCAGCGGCCTGGCGGTTCATCTTTGGGCCGGCGGCCTGCTTGCCGTGCTGATTGTCTGGCGCCTTATCTGGGGCTTGCTCGGCTCAACCCATGCCCGCTTCCGCAACTTCCAGTACGGACCGGGGGAGGCCATCGCGCACGCCCGCGCCGTTCTCAATCGCACCGCCCGTCGCTATATCGGGCATAATCCGCTGGGTTCGGCCATGGTTTATGCCATGCTCGTGGTTCTCGTGCTCATCATCGTCACCGGCACCGCAGCCCTTGGTGGCATGCTCAAGCAAGGCCCGCTCGCCGCAACGCTGCAATTCACGA
Organism: Rhodospirillales bacterium; assembly: GCA_043746675.1. Lineage (GTDB taxonomy): Bacteria > Pseudomonadota > Alphaproteobacteria > Acetobacterales > Acetobacteraceae > CAITOL01. The sequence continues at coordinate 901 of JAYTQP010000189.1, forward strand.
CCGGCGCCACCCTGCTCGGCCTGCATAATTTTCTTGCCGGGCTGTTCGTCATCATGATCGGCGTCCATCTCGCCGGCGTCGCCTTCGAAACCTGGCGCGAGCGTGAAAATCTGGTCGGCGCAATGCTTACCGGCGCGAAGGAAGCCGGCGCCGATCCCGCCCCACCGGTCCGCGCTCGCCCCCGGCTCGCGCTGATCGTCGCCGCGGTCGTGGTTGCCGCTACCAGCTACGGCACCCTGCGTCTCGCCGCACGCCCGGCCATCGGCGTTCCGCCCGCAACGCTTGACGCGCGCTACGCCAAGGAATGCGGCGACTGCCACTTCGCCTATCCCCCCAGCATCGCCCCCGCCGCCACCTGGTCCGCGATCATGGCCCACCTCGACCAGCATTTCGGCGAAGACGCCTCGCTCCCAGCCGACACGGTGGCAAAGCTCGCCGCCTACCTCGCCACCAATTCGGCCGAGCACTGGAACACGCTCGCCGCCGTTCGGCTCGCCGGCAGCTTCGACCGCGCCAACCCGCTGCGGATCACCGGTTCCGGACTTTGGCGCCGCATGCATGGACGGATCCCAGCGGCGACGTTCGCGAGCAAGCTGGTCGGCGGACGCGGCCAGTGCAGCGCCTGCCATGCCGACGCCGTCAGCGGCATGTTCGCCCCGCAAAACATCGCCATCCCGGAGCCCGCCGAATGAAATCACCCTTGCTGCTTCTCGCCCTGCTCCTCGCTGTTCCGGCCTTGGCCGCGACCACCGGTAACCCGGCGCGGGACGCCATTCTTAGCGGCTACGCTGCCCAGGCAAAGCAGGCTAACCCAGGCTTCACCAGCTTTTCCGCCGCCGCCGGCGGCGCCTTCTTTCGCGCCCATCCCGGCACAGGAAACGCTGATACCCCATCGTGCACAACCTGCCATACCAATTCGCCGCGCAATATCGGCCACACGCGCGCCGGTAAGGACCTCCGCCCAATGGCGATCTCGCGCACCCCGCGCCGCTTTACCGAACCGGCCAAGGTTGAAAAATGGTTCGCCCGCAACTGCCACACCGTCTATGGCCGCACCTGCACCGCACAGGAAAAAGGCGACTTCATCACCTTCATGGCCAGTCAATGAGGGACATCTGATGAAGCCCATCCATTTTCTCGCCGTCGTGATCGCCCTTGCCGCATTCACCGGCGCTGCGCGGGCCGATGACGCCAAAACCTACACGAATGAATGTGCCGCCTGCCACATGGCCTACCCGGCGCAATTGATGCCGGCGCGCTCCTGGCGTGCCATCACCGCGCATTTGGCGCAACATTTCGGCGAGGATGCCAGCCTCGATCCCGCCACCCTTGCCATCATAACCCGCTACCTCGATGCCAACGCCGCCGATGCCCGTGGCGGCAACCGGGGCGCCATGCGCGGGCTGCGTGGGTCCGATACGCCCGAGCGGATCACCGACATGCCGTTCTGGCGCCGTATCCATCGCGACCTGCTTCGCCCGGGTATCGGCACTGGCCCGGGCATCCGCTCCGCCGCCGACTGCCAACGCTGCCACAATGGCAACGGCGAGGGCGATTAGCGCGCCCGTGCCCCGGATGCAGCCTACCCGTTCGCCGCCCATATCGCGCGGTACAGCGCCACAATCTCCGCCTTGTCAGGCACGCGCGGATTGTTCGCCGGGCTGCCGGACGCCAGCGCCTGATCGGCCATAACATCGAGCTTGGCCTCCCACATCGCTGGATCGATACCGAAACCACGCGGGCTCGGCACCGAAAGTTCTGTGTTCAGGGCTTCCAACCCGTCGGCGAGC
>JAYTQP010000190.1:0-7749 GCA_043746675.1 Rhodospirillales bacterium
CCGCTGGCGCTGCCCGCCGGAAAGCTGGCTCGGGTAACGGTCGCCAAGCGCGGGCGCCATGCCGAGATCGGCCAGGATCTCGGCCGCACGGGCATCGCGCTCGGCCTGCGGCAGCCCGGCGGCTTCCAACGCCTGGGTCACGATGGCCGCCACCTTGCGACGCGGGTTGAGCGCGGACGCCGGATCCTGAAACACCATTTGCGCCGTGCGCAGGCGCAAGCTGCGGGCGGCATTGTCCCAGCGGTTGACGTCCCGACCGGCCAGTTCGATCTGCCCGGCAGTGGGATGTTCCAGCCCCATCAGCAGCCGCGCCAGGGTGCTTTTGCCGCTGCCGCTTTCACCGACCACGCCAACGAACTCGCCGGCATGCAGGTTGAAGCTGATATCGCGGACCGCCTGATTGGCGCGTCGCCGAAACGGCCCGCCGCTGCGATAGGTTTTACCGAGACCGCGCACCGCAACCAGGATCGTGCCGGCGGCAACCGCCGGCATGGGTGCCTCCGGCGCGGCCTCGATGGCTGCGACCTCGTCGAAATGCGGACAGGCGACGCGGTGGCTGTCGCCGCGCAACAGCGGCGGGGTGGTGCGGCAGGCGTCGCGCACCAGCGGGCAGCGTGGCGCGAAGCGGCAGCCGGTGATCGCCGCCAAAGCGCTCAGATCAGGCATTTGTTCCGGCAAAGCGTAGAGACCGCGCCTGGGGCCGGCGATCGCCGGACTGGACAAAAGCAGGCATTTGGTGTAAGGATGCAATGGTTCGGTCAGAACAGCTTTGGCCGGACCATGTTCCACCACGCCACCGGCATACAGCACGGCGATGTCGTCGCAAACCTCGGCGGCCAGGCGCAAATCATGGGTGATGAACAGCACGGCGGTGCCATCGGCCTGCTGTAGTTCGCGCATCACCGCGATAATGCGGGCCTGGATGGTCACGTCGAGCGCGGTGGTCGGCTCATCGGCCACCACCAAGGCCGGCTTGCTGGCGAACGCCATGGCGATCAGCACGCGCTGGCACATGCCGCCGGAAAGCTGGTGCGGGTAGCGATCGAGCAGGCCGGCGGGATCGGACAGATGCACACTGGCAAGCGCCGCGATCGCGGCCGGGCGCCAATCGGCAACGCCGATGCGGCGCAAATGCTCGCCGAACTGGCTGCCGATGCTGCGCACCGGGTTCAGTGCGGACAACGGCTCCTGGGGGATGAAGCCGATCTGCCGGCCAAGCAGCGCGCGGCGCGCCGCCGCCGGCATGGCAAGCAGGTCCTGCCCGGCAAACTCCAGCCCGCCGGCGCTGATGGCAAAGCCGGACGGCAGCATCTGGGCGATGGCACGGCCGACCATGGATTTGCCGGCGCCGCTTTCGCCGACCAGCCCGAGAACCTTGCCCGGCGCCAGCGCCAGCGAAACGTCGCGCAATACCGGCACCGCAACCGCGCCAAGCTGGGCGGTGACGCAAAGGCCCGCGGCGCGCAACACCATCACTGCCGGCCCTCCAGCAGGCGAACGTCCAACGTGCGGCGCAGCCCATCGCCGAGCAGATTAAAGCCGGCGACGGTGACAAAAATCGCCAGCACCGGGGCGAGCAGATTGAGCGGCGCCTGGAAGATCGTGCTGCGGCCATCGGCGATCATCTGGCCCCAGGCAATCTCGTCCGGATTCACGCCGAGGCCGACGAAGGCAAGAATGGCCTCCACCACCACGGCGATGCCCATTTCCAGCGTCAGCAAGGTGATCAGCAACGGCACGATGGCGGGGAAAACCTCGCGCACCAACACCCGCAAATGGCCGAAACCAACCAGCCGCGCGGCGGTCACATAATCGCGCCGCGCCACCACCAGCACTTCGGCCCGCAACACCCGGCAGAAGCGGGTCCAGTCTACCAGAATGATGGCGAAAATCACGTTACGACTGCCAGTGCCCAGCCCGACCATCAGGATCAGCGATAGGATAACCGGCGGAAACGACATCCAGACATCGACGGCGCGGCCAACCAGCCAATCCACCCAGCCGCCGACATAGCCGGCCAGCAACGCCGCCAAAGTGCCGGCAACCATCGCGCCGGGTGCGGCCAGGGCGGCGACCGTCAGCGCCAGACGGGCGCCATAAAGCAGCCGCGCCAGCACGTCCCGGCCCAACGCATCGGTGCCCAATTTATGCGCCGCATCGCCGCCGGTCTGCCAGGCGGCCGGCAGCAAGGTTGCGAGCAGATCCTGATCGTCCGGCCCGACCGGCACCAGCAACGGTGCGAAGACCGCGACCAGTAGGATCAGCGCCAGCAGCCCCGCCCCGACCTGCACGCGCGCATCGCGGGCCCAGCGCGGGATCATCCGCGCAACCTCGGGTTCAGCAGCAGCACCGTGGCATCGACCACGGCGGTGATCGCCAGCACCACCAGGCAATAGGTCAGCCCGACCGCCTGGATGATCGGAAGATCGGCGTTGCGCACGGCGTCCACCATCAGATTGCCCATGCCGGGATAGGAATAGATCACCTCCACCAGCAGGCTGCCGCCGAACAGGAAGCCGAACTGCACCCCCATCAAGGTCAGCGTTGGCAGGATGGCGTTTTTCAACGCATGGCCGAGAAGCACGCGGGTTTCACTGACCCCGCGCAGCCGGGCCTGGCGGATATAGTCTTCCTGGTAGACATCGAGCAGGGAGGCCCGCAGCACCCGCATGATCGGCGGCGCGAAGGCAACGCCCAACGCCGCCGCCGGCAACAGCAGATGCCGCAACGCGCTGACCAGAATATCCGGCCGCCCGACCAGCAACGCATCGAGCAACAGGAAGTTGGTCACCACCGGCCGGGTCATTCCCGGATCGAGCCGGCCGGTGAACGGAAGCACAGAAAGCAGGACGCCGAAAATAAAAATGAACAGCAGCGCCCAGAGAAATTCCGGGATCGACATCATCAGCGTGGTAACGGTTTCGGCCGCCACCTCGCCCGGGCGATCGCGCAACGCAAACAACGCCAGCCCGCCGCCGATGCCAAGCGCGCCGGCGATCAGCATGGCGGCCAGGCTAAGCTCGATCGTCGCCGGCAGGGTTTCCACCAGCAGGCCGCTAACCGGACGGCGCATGTGGTTGGAGGTACCGAAATCCCCGCGCAAGGTCTGGCCAAGCCAGATCGCGTATTGTTCCGCCACCGGCCGGTCCAGCCCCATGGCGCGGCGGGCGGCTTCGATTTCCACCTTGGTCGCCGTCGGCGGCATGGACATCGCGGCCGGATCGACCGGCAGCAGGCGCAGGGCGACAAACAGCAGCAGCGACACCAGCAGCAGGATCGGCCCGACCGCGAGCACCCGCTTGAGGAAACCGCCGATCACATATCAGGACCCATACATCAGCTCCACGACATCGTTTGCCCCATCACCCAGCCATTACCATATTTGGTGTAGGCCAGCGCATCTTTACGAACCAACGTCTGCACGCTTTGCAGCAGCGGCATGCAGGCGCCGATGCTGACCGCTTCCTGGCCGATCGAACGCCAGCCGGCGATCCGCGCAGTCTCGTCGGCGACATTGAACTGGGCGATAACCTTCGCGCCCAGAACAGGGTCTTTCCATGGGCTAAAGGGGAATTTCGGATTGAGCAGGTAGCCGGAATAAATCTCCGGATCGCCGGTCGCATTGTCGAACGAATAGAGCGTGGCTTCTGGCAACTTGCCGGCGCGGTTCAGCTCGAAATACTTGGCATATTCGATCACGTCGAGCTCGGCCTCGATCCCCACCTTCTTCCACATCGCAACGATCGCGCGGGCCATGTCGTAATCGTTGGGGAACTGCCCGTTGGTGCTGGCCATGCGGATTTTCGCCGGCTTGGTGGCGCTGTAGCCGGATGCGGCGAGCAGTGTGACCGATTTGGCCGGATCGAAATCGAACTTGAACCCCTCCACGAACCCCGGCGTGCCGGGCGTGGCCGGCAGCGACAAGGGAACCGCCGCACCGCCGTAAAAGGCCTTGCTAAGTGCCGCTTTGTCGATCGCATGATGTGCTGCGAGGCGAATGTTCTGATCGGCAAAACCCTGATCGTTGCGCACCTGCAGCAGGATCACCCGCTGGATCGGGTTGAGTTCCGCCTTCAGCCCGGCAATGGCGCCCAGCCGTTCGGCCTCGCGCACCGGCACGCCAACGGTAAGATCGACATCGCCCGCCTGAATTGCCGCGACCCGGGCCGACGGGTCCTTGATGATCTCGATCACCACCCGGCGCAGTTTTGGCTTCGGCCCCCAGTAATCATCGTTGCGTTCCAGCACGATGCGCCCGTTCATCTGGTATTCCACCAGTTTATACGGCCCGGTGCCGATCGGCTTGGCAATGAAGCCTTCCAGCCCGACTTTTTCCATATAGGCCTTCGGTACCATGAAGCTGCCGAGGAAGGCGAGCCAGACCGGCGTGGTCGGCGCTGGCAGATCAAACTTCATGATCGCCTTGGTCGCGCCGACGATTTCGATATCGGTCAGTTTTTTGAACGAATTGGCGATGTCCAGCTTCTGGCCGGATTTCACCCGTTCCAGGAATGTCCAGCGGAAATCCGCTACAGTCATTTTTGAACCATCGTGGAAGCGCACATCGTCGCGAAATTCCACCGTCAGGCTTTTGGCGTCAGGCCCCATTTCCCAGGTTTTGATCAGATGGCCGATCAATTTCAACGATGGGTCCTGGTCCAGCGGCTGGTCGAACACCATCTTGTAAATGGCCTGCGCATCCGGGGTGAAGCGCTGGTTCGGATCCCAGCCGGTCACATCCGACGGCCAGCCGATGGTGACGCTATCCTTGCCCTCGGCGAGCGCCGGCAGGGCCGCAAGCACGGTGGCAAGGCTTGCACCCTGCGCGAAATGTCGGCGAGATAGACGAACCATGGAAACCCCCGTCGGTTATGGACCGGTCTTGAAAATAGTTTAGGGTTGAAATATCGCGGCGGGAAGAGCGAAAATACCGTCTTGGAGAGGTGATATCATGGCCGAACGCTCATTTGCCCGCGAAGTGCAGGATCTGCGGCTCGGCGCCGGCGAGGAGTTTCGCGGCGAGGGCATTCTGGCGGTTACCAAGGCATTGCTGCAAAGCGGCGTGGGCTACGTCGCCGGCTACCAGGGCGCACCAATTTCGCATCTGATGGATGTGCTGTCAGACGCGCAAGGCATCCTCGGCGAACTCGGCGTGCATTTCGAGACCTCCGCCAGCGAGGCAGCGGCGGCATCAACCCTGGCGGCCTCGGTGAATTACCCCATCCGCGGCGCGGTGACCTGGAAATCCACCGCCGGCACCAATGTCGCCTGCGATGCGCTGTCCAACCTTTCATCGTCCGGCGTTACCGGCGGCGCGGTAATCGTAATCGGTGAGGATTATGGCGAGGGCTCCTCGATTATGCAGGAGCGCACGCATGCTTTCGCGATGAAATCGCAGATCTGGCTGCTCGACCCACGGCCGAACCTGCCTTCGATCGTCAAGGCAGTGGAAGATGCGTTCGAACTTTCCGAGGCCTCCAACACGCCGGTGATGCTGGAACTCCGCATCCGCGCCTGCCATGTGCATGGCAGTTTCATTGCCAAAGACAACCAGAAGCCGAAATATACCGTGCGCCAGGCGCTGGAAAATCCGGTACGCGATGTCAATCGGATAGTGCTGCCACCAGCATCGTTTCTGCATGAGCAGGAGAAGATCAATAAACGCTGGCCGGCGGCAATTCAGTTCATCCGCGACCGCAAATTGAATGAAACCTTCGCCGGCGCGCACGACCATCTCGGCATCATCCTGCAAGGCGGCATGTATAACGGCGTGATCCGAGCCCTTCAGGGCCTTGGTCTTGCCGATGTCTGGGGCGAAACGCTAATCCCGCTGCATGTGCTGAACGTCACCTATCCGCTGGTGGACGATGAACTGGTTGCGTTCTGCATCGGCAAGCATGCGGTGCTGATGGTGGAAGAAGGCGCGCCGGATTATCTCGAACAGGCGCTCAATACGGCCCTGCGCCGCGCCGACGTGAACACCAAGATCTCCGGCAAGGATATGCTGCCGATGGGCGGCGAATATACCGCACAGATTTTATCGGCCGGGTTGCGCAAATTCTTCGAACGTTACGATAGCAGCCTGCTGACGGTGGCAGCGCCGTCGTCGGCCGCGGTGCTGGCGTCGGACGCGGTGAAGGCCCTGGCAACGACCGTGCCGCCGCGGCCGCCGAGCTTTTGCACCGGCTGTCCGGAACGGCCGATTTTCTCGGCGATGACATTGGTGCAGCAGGAATTGGGGCCGCACCATATCGCCGGCGATATCGGCTGCCATTTGTTCGCGCTGAATGAACCGTTCAACATCGGCTCCTCCACCATGGGCTACGGGCTGGGGCCGTCATCGACCTCGGCAATGCAGCAACGCGGCGCAAGGCGCTCGATCGCGGTGATGGGCGATGGCGGCTTCTGGCATAACGGGCTGCTGAACGGCATCGGCAACGCGGTCTACAATGAACATGACGGCGTGACCGTGCTGGTGGACAACCATTATTCCGCCGCAACGGGTGGGCAGGATATTTTATCCTCCCGCGCCACGCCGGTCGGCCGATCGACCAACCACCCGATCGAGGATGCTGTCAAAGGCGTCGGCGCCACCTGGGTGCGGCGGATCGATCGCACCTACGACGTAACCAAGATGGTGGCGATTTTTCGGGAGGCGCTCACCACTACGGCGACCGGTCCGAAGATTATCATTGCATCGTCCGAATGCATGCTGAACCGCCAGCGCCGGGAAAAGCCGCTGTTCAACGATGCGGTGAAGCGCGGCGAACGCATGGTCAAGCCGCGCTTCGGGGTGGACGAGGATGTTTGCACCGGCGACCACGCCTGCATCCGGCTGTCCGGCTGCCCTTCCCTTTCCATGAAGCCGTCGGGTGATCCGCTGAAGGAAGACCCAGTGGCCGCCATCGACAATTCCTGTGTCGGATGCGGCAATTGTGGCGAGGTTTCCGAGGCCGCCGTGCTCTGCCCATCCTTCTATCGCGCCGATATCGTCAGCAACCCGACTTACTGGGACCGAACGGTTGCCGCGCTGCGCGCGCGGGTGATCGGCTGGCTGCAAGCGCGACGAGACAGCAGTCGGCTTGCGGTGGTGCGCTGAGATGGCACTGTCCACCGAGCGGCCAATTTCGGTTGCCATCACCGCCATGGGCGGCCAGGGCGGCGGCGTGCTGTCCGACTGGATCGTGGCGATGGCGGAGGAAAATGGTTGGTATGCGCAGGCAACTTCGGTTCCCGGCGTCGCCCAGCGGACCGGGGCCACGATTTATTATGTGGAATTGATCCGTCCCGTCGCCAGCCGCCAACCGGTGCTGTCGCTAATGCCGGTTCCGGGCGACGTGGATGTGGTGGTGGCCGCCGAACTGATGGAAGCCGGCCGGGCGATCCAGCGCGGCTTGGTGTCGCCGGATCGCACCGTGCTGGTGGCCTCCACCCATCGTTCCTTGTCTATGCTGGAGAAAATCAAACCCGGCGATGGCACGGCGGACAGCGCCCCGGTGCTGGCGGCAGCGACGAGCCAGGCGAAACGTTTCGTCGGCGCCGATATGCAGGCAATTGCAGACGCCGCCGGCAGCGTAATTTCGGCGTCCTTGTTCGGCGCGCTGGCGGCATCGGGCGCACTGCCGTTTCCGCGCACTGCGTTCGAAGCCACGATTCGCAGTGCCGGGGTGGGCGTGAACGCAAGTCTGGCCGCCTTCGCCGGAGGGTTTGATGCGGCATCTGGCGACGGCGAAGCGGTGCCGATGGTGG
>JAYTQP010000191.1:0-2954 GCA_043746675.1 Rhodospirillales bacterium
ACCGGCGCCAGCAGCCCGACACTCAGCGAAATCCGTGCGCCATAAATCAGCCGCGCCAGCACGTCGCGGCCCAGCCCGTCGGTGCCGAACCAATGCAGCATCGAGGGGCCTTTGCGGCGGGCGAAAATATCCATGTCGGTCGGGCTGGGCAGCGGCAGTACGCCGGCGAGGATTGCGGCCAGCACGATCAGCGCGATCCAGCCGAGCGCGCACCAGAACAACCAGCCGGTGCGGCGGCGCGCCATCGGGCGCGGCGTTTCAGGCGCGGCCATGGCGGATCCGCGGGTCGAGCGTGGCGTACAGCAGATCGACGACGAAATTGATCAGCACGAAGCCGGCGGCAACCAGCAGCACCACACCTTGCAACATCGCCAGATCGCGGCTGTAGATCGCTGTTACCAGCAGGCGGCCGATGCCGGGCAGGGCGAAGATGGTTTCCACGATCACCGCGCCGCCGATCAGCCGGCCGATATTGATGCCGGTGACGGTGACCAACGTGAGCGAGGACGGTTTCAGCGCATGCACCAGCAGAATGCGCGACCGGCGCAGCCCCTTGGCGCGCGCCATGGCGATATAATCTTCCTGCAAGGTGGCGATCATGTCCGATCGCAGCACCCGCATGATCACCGGCCATTCACCGAATGCCAAGGTCAGCGCTGGCAGAATGAAGCCGATCAGGTTGGCCCAGGGGTCTTCGGTGAACGGCGTGTAGCCGGTTGCCGGCAGCAGTTCCCACTGCACCGCCAACAGCCAGATCAGCAGGATCGCTGACAGGAATGACGGCACGCTGAGCATGCCGAAGGCGCTGCCGGTCATGATCCGGTCGAACCAGCCGCCCTGCCGCACGGCGCAAAAAATCGCCACCGGGATGCCGACCGCAAGCCCGATCGCCTCGGCGAACGCCATCAGTTCCAGCGACACCGGCAGCCGCTCGGCGACCGCCGCCAGCACCGTCTGCCCGGTGCGGAAGGAGCGGCCGAGATCGCCGTGCAGCACATGGCCCAGCCAGATGAAATAGCGCACCAGCAGCGGCCGATCCAAGCCCATGTCATGCCGCAAGGCGGCCAGGGTTTGCGGCGTGGCCTGATCGCCGAGCAGCACCTCGGCGATGTCGCCGGGTAGCAAGGCGGACACCAGAAAGGTGAGCAGGCTGACTGCCACCAGCACCGGCAGCAGATAAAGCAGCCGCCGGCCGATCAGTTTGAGCAACGGCTATTCCAGCCAGGCGTGCGACACGTCGATCACGCCGCTATACATTTTCGGCACGCCCTTCAGCCTCGCCTTGGAAATCGCGTAATACACGTTCTGGAATTGCCAGAACCAGATCGCCTCGCTGTTGATCAGCCGGCTGATCGCGCAATAATCCTTGGTGCGTTCGGCGCGGTCGGCGGTGATGCGGGCATGTTCGAGCAAGCGATCGAGTTCAGGATTGGAATAATTCGCCAGCGCCACCGGGCTGCCGGTGTGGAAATTGGCGAACATCTGCGGATCGGGATCGGCGAGGTCGATGATGCGCCAGCCGATGATGTCGAAGTTGCGGGCGAAGGCGCGCGGCGGAAAGCTTGCCTGATCGACCTGCTCGATTTCCATCTCGGCGCCGACGGCTTTCCACATCTGCTGGAACACCTGCGCGACCGCCCGGCCGCGCGGGGTGGCGGTGTAGAGCGACTTGAACTTTACCGGCTTGCCGTATTCCTTGATCAACGCCCGCGCCTTGCCAACGTCGAATGGCAGCGCGCCATCGTCGGCGCATTTGACCCATGAGCCGTCGCCATAGGGGTTGGTCGCCGGCACCGGCATGCCGCCATAAACCGCTTCGGCGATGCCCTTGCGGTCCAGCGCCATCACCAGCGCGCGCCGCACCCGCACATCGTCGAGCGGCGGGTGCTTGGTGTTGATGGCGTTCACCGATGCGCCAGAGCCGACATATTTGAGGACGGTCATCGCCTTGTTGGTCATCGATTTCTTGAGATTGTCGCTGTCGCTTTCATCGTCCCAGATGATATCGACGCTGCCCGATTGCAGGCTGGCGTAGCGCGCCTGGGCGTCCGGCAGCGGCTTGAGCGCGACGCGGTCGAGGTAGATTTTGTCCTTGCCCCAGTAGGTTGGGTTTTTCTCCAGCACCATGCGGTCGCCGGCGGTCCAGCTTTTCAGGATGAACGGTCCGGTGCCGACCGGGTTGCGGTTGTAATCGTCGCCCTTCGCCTGGATCGCGGCGGGCGATTGGATGACGTTGTTGGAGCTTGGCAGGCTCAGCGTTTCCGGCAACATGCTTGATGGCGTCGAGAGATTATACACCAGCGTCAGGTCGTCCGGCGCGCCGATGCTGGCGACGTTGGAAATGTAGAAGGCGCAGCGGCATTTATTGGCCGGGTCTTTCTGGCGGTCGATGTTCCATTTCACCGCGGCGGCGGTGAACTTGGTGCCATCCTGGAAGGTAACCCCTGGGCGCAGCTTGAAGGTCCAGGTTTTCATGTCGTCCGAATGGGTCCAGGACACCGCCAGCTTCGGCTGCGCGTTGCCCTTGTCGTCCAGCGTGGTCAGGGTGTCGAAGATCAGCGCGGCGGCGATTTCGGCGGAGGTATCGAACACGCCGACTTTCAGCGGGTCGAACCCGTTAATGTCGAGTTCCATGCCGACGGTGATCGCGCCGCCCGGCTTCTGCGCCGCTGCCCCGCCGGCGAGCTGGCCGAGCATGGCGGCCAGCAAGGCAGCGTGCGACAACCGACTGAATTTCTTGCGCAAACCCATGACGCTTCCCCTTGTCGCCGGTTCCGCCGGCTGACTTACCCGGCATGGTAACGATGGCTGCGGCGCATGGGAAGCGGGGTTTAACGGGCGGTGGCCTCGGCCAGCCAGGCCAGCAACCTCGGCGTGAATTCGGCCTCGGCATCCCAATTCATCAGATGCCGGCTGTGCGGCACCACCGTCAGGCCGGCGTGCGGGATGCCGGC
>JAYTQP010000192.1:0-1742 GCA_043746675.1 Rhodospirillales bacterium
GCAAAGACCGCCCGGGTGCAACGCGCCAAGCGCCTGCTGAATGAAACCACCCTGCCAATGCTCGATATCGCCTTGCAGGCCGGTTTCGGAAGCCTCCGCCGCTTCAACGCGGTGTTTGCAGAAGTCTATCAACGCCCCCCTGGCGCCATCAGGCGCCGCTCCAGGGCGACGGTGGGTTGTCCAGCGGCGTAACCGAACTTTCGGTTCCGTTGCTAACGGCCCCCCTACGGTCGCTGGAAACGCGCAACATCGCCGCACCACTTCGCAAGCGGCCGACGGTTTGGCCCGGATTGGCTGGACCAGTGTCGCCGGCACGGTTGTATCGCGCTTGCATCACGCCAGCGGCAGCACGTTGGTGTATTTCACCTGCTGCAACGCGAAGCTCGACTCGATCGAGGCGATCCCCGCCAGCCGGGTCAGCCGCTGCTTGAGGAACCAGTCATAGGCTTGCAAATCGGCCACCACCACCCGCAGCAGAAAATCGCGCGGCCCGCTCATCACGTAGCACTCCAGCACCTCGGGCCAGTCGGCGATGGCGTGGGCGACCGTGTTCAAGGTTTCGTCGCGCTGATTTTCCAGCTTCACCGATACGAACACGCTGACCGGCAGGCCGATTTTCTGCTGGTCGAGCACCGCCACGTAGCGGGCGATGACCCCGGCCTGCTCCAGCGCGCGCACCCGGCGCAGGCAGGGCGAGGCCGACAGCCCAACCTGTTCGGCCAGTTGTGCCAGCGCCAGCCGGCCATCGGTCTGCAACAGCGCCATGATTTTGCGGTCGATCGCATCGAAGCCCGACTTGCGCATGCATCCACCCCTCAACAACGCGTAAAAGGGTGACAACCACCCCAAATCATCGCCACTGAGCATGAAAACGATAACAACTGCCAGCCCGGTGGTGCGATAAAAGGACCAATATCACCCGCTGAACTGGGGCTGGATCATGGATCACGAAACGCTGCCCAAAGCCGTCTATCTGTCCGGCATCCAGGCCCTGGTTGAACTGCCGATCCTGCAACGCCAGCGCGACGAAGCCGCCGGCTTGAGCACCGCTGGATTTATTTCCGGCTATCGCGGCTCCCCGCTCGGCTCGCTGGACCAGTCGCTCTGGCGCACCAAGGCCCGGCTGGAAGCCAGCCGCGTGTTCTTCGAGCCGGGCGTGAACGAGGACCTGGCGGCCACCGCGGTCTGGGGCAGCCAGCAGGTGAATTTATTTCGTGGCGCCAAATATGATGGCGTGTTCGCCATGTGGTACGGCAAGGGGCCGGGCGCGGACCGCAGCATGGATGTGTTCAAGCACGCCAATGCCGCCGGCGCCTCCCAGCATGGCGGCGTGCTGGTGGTAGTCGGCGACGATCATGGCGCCAAATCATCGACCTTGCCGCATCAGAGCGACCATATTTTCGCCGCCGCCATGATCCCGGTGCTGAACCCGTCCGGGGTGCAGGAGTTCCTCGATTTTGGCCTGCATGGCTGGGCGATGTCGCGCTATTCCGGCTGCTGGGTTGGGATGAAGGCGATTTCCGATACGGTCGAAACCTCATCGGGGGTTTTTCTCGATGCAGATCGCATTCAGACCGTGCTGCCGACCGATTTCGCGGTGCCCGCCGGCGGGCTCAGCATCCGCTGGCCAGACAAGCCGCTGGAACAGGAATTGCGGCTGCAACGCTACAAGGTTTACGCCGCCATGGCCTATGCCCGCGCCAATCACCTCAATCGGGTGGTGATCGACAGTCCGCGCGCCA
>JAYTQP010000193.1:0-4530 GCA_043746675.1 Rhodospirillales bacterium
CGCATCAGCGCCACCGCTTCCACCTGCTGGTCATCCGGCCCCACCTGCTCCTCGGCCAGCCAGGCGCGCGCCTCCGCCGTCAGCACAGCCACCAGCGCATTGGCAGCCTTGGCGTCAGGCTTGCCGGCCCGCGGCAAAGTGCGATGGAACTCGGCCTTCAGATCGGCGCCCAGCAGCCCCTCGGCGCACAGCACGCCCGGCGCCGGCGGGATCAGCACTTGCGTGCAGCCGAGCAGATCGGCCAGCGCGGTGCCGTGCAGCGGCCCGGCGCCACCGAACGGCACCAGCGCGAAATCGCGCGGATTATGCCCGCGCTCCACCGAAACCACCCTGATCGCGCCGACCATGTTGCTATCGGCAATTGCCAGAATGCCGCGCGCGGCGGCATGCAGATCCAACCCCAGCGGCTCGGCCACTTCCCGCCGAATCGCCGCTTCGGCCAAGGCAGGATCGAGCCGCATCTGTCCGCCCAGCAACGATGGTGGCAGATGCCCGAGCACGATATGCGCGTCGGTCACAGTGGCGAAGCGGCCGCCATGGCCGTAGCAGGCCGGCCCCGGCTCGGCGCCTGCGCTGGCGGGCCCGACCGACAATGCGCCGTCGCTGATCCGGGCGATGGACCCACCGCCGGCGCCCACCGTCACCATATCGACCATCGGCAGCGGCAGTGGCCATTCACCGACTTTGCCGGCATTGGTCAGCCCGATCCGGCCGTCTTTGATCAGGCAGACATCCGCGCTGGTGCCGCCGATATCCACCGTGATCAGATCGCCGATCCCGGCTGCTGCCGCTACGGCGCGTGCGCCCACCACCCCGGCCGCCGGGCCGGACAATGCGGTCACCGCCGGGGCGCGGCGTATGGTCGCCACCCCGGCGACGCCGCCGTTGGACTGCATCAGCAACAAAGGTGCGGCCACCCCGGCTTCCGCCAGCCGTTCGGCGAGCCGGCTGACATAGGTGGAAACCGCCGGCATCACCCCGGCATTCAGGATGGTCGCCAGAGTGCGCTCATATTCTCGCACCACCGGCAGCACATCCACCGAGGCGGTCACCGCCACCCCCGGCAACGCCGCCCGCAGCATTTCCGCCACCCTGGTTTCATGCGCGGCATTGGCGAAACTATGCAACAGGCAGACCGCCACCGCCTGCACACCCATCCGCCGGCAGGCTTCCGCCGCTTCCGCCACGCTCGCTTCATCCAGCGGTGTCAGCACGATGCCACCCGGCCCGATCCGTTCGATCACTTCTAGCACGCGCGATGCCGGCACCGGGCGGCGCGGCTTGCGCCAGGCATAAAGATTGGCCCGGCGCGGAATATCCTGCCGGCCGATATCCAGCACATGGCGAAAACCCGCTGTTGTAATCAGCGCGGTTTCGGCCCCTTTGCCCTCAAGAATTAAATTGGTGGCAACCGTGGTGCCATGCAGCACCCGCCCGATTTCGCCCGCCGCCGCCCCGGCCTGCGCCAGGGCCAGGTGCATTCCGGCCACGAACGCCCGGCTCGGGTCGGCCGGCACGCTCGGGGTTTTCGCCCGCCAGGCTTGCCCGGTGGCCGGGTTCTGCAAGGTGACATCGGTAAAGGTGCCGCCAATGTCGATGGCGATTGAAAGCGGATGTTCAGGCGAGTGCATCGACATATTCCGTGCGGTGAAAAAGCCGCGCGATCGGGCGGGCAATGCGGGCGGTGCGGGTGGCTGCCGCGTCGATCTCGCCTTCGCGGATCACCACGCCATAGTCGCGCGATGCCGCTGCCACCGAAACATAGCCTTCCAGCACATCGCGCAGCACTGCGGCGGCTGGCCGGTCGAACGGATGCCCGCGGCCGCCGCCGCCGCCGGTTTCGATGCGCAGAATGTCGCCCTTGCGCAGTTTGTTGCCATCCGACAGCGGCGCCAGCACAATCTCGCTGTTGCGGCCGGGATTGACCACCGCCCGCGCGGTGCCGCCGCCCTTGCCGCCAGCGGTGCCCCAGGGCGGGTTCACCACGCTGTCGATCCGGATCGCCAGCACGGCTTCTTCCGCCAGCACCTCATATTCCCGCACAATCCCGCAGCCGCCGCGAAACTCTCCCGGCCCGCCGCTGTCGCGATTGATCGCGTAGGCGCGCAGTAGCACGGGGTAGCCGAGTTCGAGAAATTCCACCGGGTAGTTTTCCTGCGCCACGAAATAGACCGCATCGATCCCGTCGGCATCCGCCCGCCCGCCATAGCCAACGCCGAGCCCGTCGGACAGCAGGAACGGTTTGGTGTTCCACGTTCCGCGCATGAGCAGGATCACGTACGCCGAATGCGCCGCCGGCGCTTTGGTGCCAGCCACATTGATCAGCCCGTTCAGCGCCGCCAGCACCCGCATCATGGTCATTCCACGCATGCCCAGCGGCGCCGGAAAGCGTGGCCGCAACAGTGATCCTTCGCGCAGGACAACCGCATCCAGCGCCCGTGCGCCGCCGGCATTGCACACCTGCGACGGATCGCCGCCGAGGAAATACAGCGCGAACGCGGTGCCCGGCACGTCCTTGTTCATCAGATAATTCACCGGGCCGGGCGCCTGGTCGTCGGTTTCGCTGGCATCGAAAATGAAACGATCATCCGGCGTGCGGGTCAGCGCGAAACGAATATGCAGCGGCCCGGTGCCGTGCCCGTCGCTGTCGATCGCGTCGGTAAAGCGGTGGGTGCCGACCGGGAAGGTTTCGCGCAATTTCTGCCGCACCAGGTTTTCCGTGCGCGCCAGCAACTGCGCCAGCGCGTCGGCCAGTGTATCCGGCGAAAACCGTGCGGCGATTTCGGCCATCCGCCGCACCCCCATCGCCACGCTGGCCATCAGCGCCCGTGTGTCCCCCCGGCAGGTCGCGGGGTAGCGGGAATTGCGATAGAAAATCTCCAGCGCCGCCGTGTTGGTGGTGCCGCGATCGATCAGTTTGGTCGGCGGAATGATAATGCCTTCCTGAAAAATATCGGTCGCATCGGGCGAAATCGAACCCGGCCGCAGCCCGCCGATATCGGAAAAATGCGCCCAGCCCATCACGAAAGCGCAGCGCCGACCTTCATGGAACACCGGCGCCAGAAACACCTGATCGTTGGAATGCGACACCGCGCCGTAGCTGCCGTAGCAATCGTTGTACCAGAACAGGTCGCCGGGCTGGATCGTCTCGATCGGGAAATGCTCGAACACCGGCCCGCAAATGTCTCCGAAAATCGGCACGTTGGAGCCGACCGACATCACTCCGTTGGCGTCGAACAAGGCGGTGTAGAAATCCTTCTTTTCGCGGATGAAGGCGGAAATTGCCGTGCGTTCCAGCAACGCCTCCATTTCCGCCTGCGCGGCGCGGATCGCGCCTCGGATGATTTCGAGCGTAACCGGATCGCACAGGCTCATGAGGCGGCTCCTGATTCGAGATGGCAGGCGACAGTTCGGCCCGGCGCGATGCCGCGCAACGCGGGCGTTTCGCTTTCGCAGCGGGAAAACGCCTGCAGGCAGCGGTCGCGGAACGCGCAGCCGACGCCTGTCGGCGGCGCGTCGGACAGGCTGCCCCGGATCGGCAGGCTGGCGCGGTCCTGCACCACCCGCGGCACCGGCACGGCGGCGACCAGCGCGCGTGTATAAGGATGCGCGGGGGTGGCGATCAGCGCGGTGGTCGGGCCTTCTTCGACGATCCGACCGAGATACATCACCACGGTGCGCTCGCACACGTAGCGGATCAGTGCGAGATCGTGGCTGATATAAATCGCCGCCAACCCCAGCGCATCGCGCGCTTCGCGCAACAAATTCAGAATGCCGGCGCGCACCGAAACGTCCAGCATGGACACCGGTTCGTCGGCCACGATCAGCGCCGGGCCGGGGATCAACGCCCGCGCCAGCACCACCCGCTGCAACTGCCCGCCGGACAATTCATGCGGGTGGCGGTCCAGCCAGGCCTCGATCGGGGTCAGCCGCACCCGTTGCAGCACGGCGGCGATCCGGTCGGCATGTTCGTGCGCCGGCACCCCGAAATTGCGCAACGGTTCGGCCAGCGTACGGCGGATGGTGAAGCGCGGGTTGAGCGCATCGAACGGGTTTTGAAACACCAGTTGCGCCCGCGCCCGAAACGGCAGCAAGGCGCGGCCGCGCAGTTCGGTGATATCGGCGCCATCGAAGATCACCCGCCCAGCGCTGGGATCTTCAAGCCGCAACAGCATGCGCGCCGTCGTGGTCTTGCCGCAGCCGCTCTCGCCGACGAGGCAGACGATCTCCCGTTCATTCAGCGCCAGGACGAGGTCGTCGACGGCTCGGACGTCACCTCGACGCGTTGTGAAGACCTGGCTGGCGTGTTCGAGGGCAATAATGGGGTCAGACATCTATAGAAGCTGCTTCCTCACCGCGCCGGCTGTCTGCTGGATGCATCACGGTGGGACGGTCCCCGAACGCCGCGTCTTCACCGCGCGGACTGCGCACATCCTGCCAGTGGAGACAGGCCGAGGTATGCCCTATACCGACCGTAAAGGCGGGCGGATCTTGCTCCTCACACTCCGGGCCGACCAGCGGACAACGTGG
>JAYTQP010000194.1:0-3567 GCA_043746675.1 Rhodospirillales bacterium
GCGTATGGCCGCATCCACGGCCCCGTTGCCGGCCTGCTCGCGGGCATGAGCGGCCAGGCGACGCTGACGCCGCCAACCCAGTGATGACCGAGGCGCCCGGCGCCAACCAGCAACTGCTGCGGCTTTCCGGGCTGCTGCAATTGCAGGCCCAGGCGCGCATCGCCAGCGAAGCAGAACTCGGCTTCATCATGGTGAACGAAACCGCCAGCATCGTGCCCTACGCGCAGGCGGTGCTGTGGCGCCCGAATAGCCGCAAGCTGGTGCTATCGGGCGCCGGCGCCCCGGATCAGGATGCCCCGTACGCAGTCTGGCTGCGCCGACTGCTGGCCTATCTCGCCGGGATGGCGAATGCGGGCGCGATGCAGATGGTCTCGGCCGATAGCGTGCCGCGGGCGGTCGCCGCCGCTTGGGCGGACCATCTGCCGGCGCATGCGCTGTGGTGCACGCTGACCTACCCCGATGGCCGGCCGGCCGGCGGGCTGCTGCTGGCGCGCGCCGAGCCATGGGGCGATGGCGAGGCGCTGCTGTTGCAGGCCCTCTGCGCCAGCTATGCGCAGGCGCTGGTCTGGCACGACCTGCGTCGCCGACGCCGCCTGCCGAGTGCTGCGACCACCCGGCGGGGACTGGTGTTGGGCGGGCTGGCGCTGCTGGTGGTGGTGATCGGCCTGCTGCCGATCCGCAGTTCCATCCTTGCCCCGGCCGAAATCGTGCCGCGCGATCCGACGCCGGTGCGCGCGCCGTTCGCCGGCGTGGTCGATGCCGTGCTGGTCGCGCCCAACGCGGCGGTGCGCGCCGGCGAGCCGCTGCTGGCGCTGGATACCTCGCAACTCGCCAGCCGGGTCGAGGTGGCAAAAAAGGCGCTCGAACTGGCGCAGGTCGAATATGCCCAGGTGGCGCGCGAGGCGGTGGGCGACGCCCGCGTGCGCGGCCGCCTGGCGCTGCTGAAAAGCAAGGCCGACCAGCAGGAGGCTGAACTCGGCTACCAGCAAAGCCTGCTGGCGCGCGCGCGGGTGACCGCCACCACCGACGGGATCGCGGTGTTCAACGACGCCAGCGAATGGATCGGCCGGCCGGTGGAAATCGGTGAACGCATCATGCTGATCGCAGCCCCAACCTCCCGCCTGGTGGAACTGGAAGTGCCGGTGGCGGAAATCGCCACCTTCGCGGTCGGCGCGCCGGTGCAGTTTTTCGGCAATATCGCGCCCGACCAACCCGTCGGGGCCAAACTCAGCTTCGCCAGCTATGGCAGCGCGCTCGGGGCCGATGGGGTGATGGCCTACGTCTTTCGCGCCGAATTGGACGATGGCGTGGCGCCGCAGCGGCTTGGGCTGAAAGGTACCGCCAAGGTTTATGGCGCGCGACGGCCGCTCGCGCTGTGGCTGCTGCGCCGGCCGTTGGCGACGTTGCGGCTATGGCTGGCCCTTTAGCAGCGCTTCCCGGCGGGGCGCTCCCCGGCCCCGCTTTGGTCGGGCGGCTCGAACGGCTGCCCGAACGCTGGCCGGCGCTGCGGGCGGACCTGCAATTGCTGCCCGGCCCCACCACATCGGACGGCGCGCCGACCTGGACCATCCACGATCCCGCCCGCCACCGCTTCGTGCGCATCGGCTGGGCCGAATTCGAGTTCCTCAGCCGCTGGGATCTCGGCGATGCCGACGCCATCGCCCGCTCGGTCGTCGGCCAAACCACCATCCGCGCCACCGCCGCCGACGTTCGTGACCTCGCCGGCTTCCTGCAACAATCCGGGCTGACCGTGCCGCGCGGCGCAATCGGCCTGGGCCAGATGCTGGCCGAGGCCGGGCGCGGGAAATTATCCGCCGGAAGCTGGCTGCTGAAGAATTATCTGTTTCTGCGCGTGCGCCTGCTGAACCCCGACCGCGTGCTCGCAGCCCTGGTACCGCTGACCAACTGGATGTTCTCCCGCGGGTTCCTCGGGTTTTGTGGCGCCGTTGGACTGCTGGCATTTTATCTGATCGGCCGGCAGTGGGACGGCTTTGTGCATAATTTCCAGGATGTGTTCTCCCTCGAAGGCGCCCTGCTGGTGGCACTCGCGCTCACCGGCGCCAAAATGGTGCATGAGTTCGGCCACGGCATCGCCGCGCGGCATTTCGGCTGCCGGGTGCCCGCCATGGGGGTCGCGCTGATGGTGCTGTGGCCGGTGCTGTGGACCGACACCACCGACGCCTGGCGCCTGACCGATCGGCGCCAGCGCCTGATCGTGGACGCCGCCGGAATGGCCGCCGAACTGGTGCTGGCGGTCGCTGCCGGCCTCGCCTGGGCATTGCTGCCGCCCGGCCCGCTGCGCAGTGCCGCGTTTCTGCTGTGCAGTTCGACCTGGCTGATCACGCTGGCGGTCAACCTCAACCCGCTGATGCGGTTCGACGGCTATTTCCTGCTGTCCGACGGGCTGGAAATCCCCAACCTGCAGGAACGCGCCTTCGCGCTGGCCCGCTGGCAACTGCGCGAATGGTTGTTCAAGCTGCACGCCCCGGCGCCGGAACACCCGTCCGCCCACCTGCGCCGCGTGATGCTGCTGTACGCCTACGCCACCTGGACCTACCGCTTTTTCCTGTTCGTCGGCATCGCCGTGCTGGTCTATCACCTCGCTTTCAAATTGCTTGGATTGTTCCTCATGGCGGTCGAAATCTGGTGGTTCCTGGCCCGCCCGATCCTGCGCGAATTTGCCGTCTGGTTCGGCGCCATCCGTCGCCGCCGGCTCAACCGCAACACCGCCACCAGCCTGATGCTGGCGCTGCTGCTCCTGCTCGTGCTCGCGCTGCCCTGGCGCAGCGAAATCGTCGCCCCCGCGCTGCTGCGTGCCAACCGTCAGGCGCTGATCTACACTGCCGCGGCCGGTGAACTCGCCCATCTCAGCACCGATGGCCAGCATGTCGCTGCCGGTGACACGCTGTTCGCCCTCAGTTCCGAAACCCTCGATTGGCGCCGGCGCCAAATCACCGCCGCCGTTGCCGGCCTGCAAGCCGACCTCGCCGGCATCGCCTTCGATCCCACCCGCGCCGAAGGGCTGGCGGAAGCGCAAAAAACCCTCGAAGGCCTGCGCGCGCAACAATACGGCATCGCCAACGAACAAGCCGTGCTGACCGTCACCGCCCCGTTCGCCGGCATCGTCACCGACGTGCCGCCAACGCTGCATCTCGGCATCACCCTGCCGCGACGGGAAATGCTCGGCATCCTCTACGACCCCAGCGAACCCCTGGTCGAAGCCTACGTCGAAGAAAGCGACCTCACCCGCTTCAAACCCGGCGCCCCGGCAACCTTCTACCCCTCCGATGCCTCTCCCCCCATCCCACTCACCACAGTTACCGTCAGCCCAACCTCCGTCCGGACCCTCGAAGCCCCCGACCTTGCCTCAACCTACGGCGGCCAACTCGCGGTCCGCAAAGATGCCGCCGGACACCTCGTGCCCGAACACGCCGTCTACCGCGTCCTACTCCGCCCCACCCAACCAATCCACCTCATCCGCCGCCAACCCGGCACCATCAGCATCGACGGCGACCGCATCAGCCCGCTCCGCCGTATCTACGAGCGCGCGGTGGCGGTGGCGGTGCG
>JAYTQP010000195.1:0-7731 GCA_043746675.1 Rhodospirillales bacterium
CGCCTGCCGCGACGTGCAGGTGAACGATGTGATCGGCATGGCCTACCGCGGCGACCATTCAAAGATCGTATTCGATTTCGATGATGAAATGGGTGCGAGCACCTGCGTCGGTTGCGGCGAGTGCGTGCAGGCCTGCCCAACCGGCGCGTTGCTGCCGAAAACCCTGCTCGCCCACGGCATGCCCGATCGCGCGGTGGACTCGCTGTGCCCCTATTGCGGTGTCGGCTGCCAACTGACCTACCATGTCAAGGACGATCGGATTTTATACGCCGAAGGCCGTGACGGCCCGGCCAATCACAACCGGCTCTGCGTCAAAGGCCGTTTCGGCTTCGATTATATCACCCATCCGCACCGGCTCACCCAGCCGCTGATCCGCCGCGACGATGCGCCGAAAGTGACCCACCCCGACATCGATCCCGCCAATCCCTGGACGCATTTTCGCGTTGCCAGTTGGGATGAAGCGTTGGAACGCGCCGCAGCAGGCTTCCGCAAAATTCGCGCCGAGAACGGGCCACGCGCACTTGCCGGCTTCGGCAGCGCCAAAGGCTCGAACGAAGAAGCCTATTTGTTCCAGAAGCTGGTGCGCACCGGCTTCGGCTCCAACAATGTCGATCATTGCACACGGCTGTGCCATGCCTCCTCGGTTGCCGCCCTGATGGAAGGGTTGCAGTCCGGCGCTGTCTCGGCGCCGTTTGCCGCCGCGTTGGATGCCGATCTCATTTTCATTATCGGTGCCAATCCGGCGGTCAATCACCCGGTGGCCGCGACCTTCATCAAGAACGCGGTCAAGCGCGGTGCGCGGCTGATCATTGCCGATCCGCGCGGCCAGCAACTGAGCCGGCATGCCACCCTGCATTTGCATTTCACGCCGGGCAGCGATGTGGCCCTGCTCAACGCGATGCTGCATGTGATCGTGACCGAAGGGCTGGTCGATCGCCAGTATATCGAGGCCCATACCGAAGGGTATGCCGAACTGGCGGCCCGCCTGGTGGATTTTTCGCCGGAGGCGATGGCCGAGGTTTGCGGCGTGCCGGCGGACGCCCTGCGCCAGGCGGCGCGGATGTATGCCACCGCGAAAGCGTCGCTGATTTTCTGGGGCATGGGCATTTCCCAGCATGTGCACGGCACCGACAATGCCCGCTGCCTGATTGCGCTGGCGCTGACCACCGGGCAGATCGGCCGCCGCGGCGCCGGCCTGCATCCGTTGCGTGGTCAGAACAACGTCCAGGGCGCGTCGGACGCTGGGCTGATCCCGATGTTTTTCCCCGATTACCTCGGCACTGAAAACAACGCCGCCCGTGCACATTTGGAACAACTCTGGGGTGCCACGCTCGATCCAGAACGCGGGCTGACGGTGGTGGAGATCATGCACGCCGCCAAACGCGGCGAGATCAAGGGCATGTACGTCGAAGGCGAAAACCCGGCGATGTCGGACCCCGATCTGAACCATGCGCGGCAGGCGCTGGCCAGCCTGGACCATCTGGTGGTGCAGGATCTGTTCCTGACCGAAACGGCGTTTCATGCCGACGTGGTGCTGCCGGCCTCCGCCATGGCGGAAAAATCCGGCAGCTTCACCAACACCGATCGGCGGGTGCAGTTGGCACGACCGGTGGTGCCGCTGCCCGGCGATGCGCGGCAGGATTGGTGGATCATTCAACAGGTCGCCCAACGGCTCGGGCTGAACTGGAACTACAACGACCCCAGCGACGTCTTTGCCGAAATGGCGCAGACCATGCCGTCGCTTGCCAACATCACCTGGGAGCGGCTGGAACGCGAAGGCGCGGTTACCTATCCGGTCGATGCGCCCGATCTTCCGGGGCATGAGATCATCTTCACCGATCACTTTCCCACCGCGAATGGTCGCGCCCGCATGGTGCCGGCGCGTGTTTCGCCGCCGGATGAATTGCCGGACGCCGATTACCCGATGGTGCTGTCCACCGGGCGGGTGCTGGAACATTGGCACACCGGATCGATGACCCGCCGCGCCGCCGCCCTCGATGCGATCGAACCGCAGGCGATCGCGCTGCTGTCGCCGCAGGAACTGCGCCGGCGCGGCCTGCATGCGGGCAGCCTCATCCGGGTCGAAACCCGGCGCGGCGCGGTTGAGATTCTGGTCCGCGCGGACAACGACGTGCCGGCCAACATGATTTTCATTCCGTTCTGCTATGCCGAGGCGGCGGCCAACCTGCTGACCAACCCGGCGCTTGACCCGTTCGGCAAAATCCCGGAGTTCAAGTTCTGCGCCGCGCGGGTTATTGCAACACAGGAATAAGCCGATGGTGTTCCCGATTACCGAACATACGCTGCGCACCGATCGCCATACCAGCTTCTATCTTTCCTGCGGTGAGGCCGATGCGCCGCTGATTGTTTTCGTGCATGGCTGGCCGGAGTTGTCGATCAGTTGGCGACATCAATTGCCGGTTTTCGCGGCGCTGGGTTTTCGCGCCATCGCGCCGGATATGCGCGGCTATGGCCGGTCCAATGTTTACACCCGGCACGAAGATTACGCGCTGCGCGAAATCACCGACGACATGCGCGACCTGCTTGCCGGCCTCGGCCGAGACAAAGCCATCTGGGTCGGGCATGACTGGGGCGCGCCGGTGGTCTGGACCATGGCGAGCCATTATCCCGAACTTTGCCACGGCGTCGCCAATCTTTGCGTGCCCTATTTCGCCGCCGGCTTCACGCCGCAGAATTTCATTCCGCTGATCGATCGCACGGTCTACCCGGAAGCGCGCTTCCCTTGGGGGCAGTGGGAGTATCAGGCGTTTTACGAGGAAAATTTCGACAAAGCCGGCAGCGCGCTGGAGGCCGATGTGCTCGCCACCGTCAAGGCGCTGTTCCGCAAAGGCAACCCGGACGGCGCGGGAAAGCCATCCCGCACCGCGATGACAAGGATCGACGGCGCCTGGTTCGGCGGCCTCGGCCGTGCGCCGGATCTGCCGCTGGATCGCGATGTAATCAGCGAGGAAGACCTGCACCGCTATGCCTCCGCGTTGCAACGCAACGGCTTCTTCGGCCCGGATTCCTGGTACATGAACCATGGCCGCAACGGCGAATTCGCAGCCCAAGCCAGGAACCGCGGCAAGCTCACTTTGCCGGTGCTGTTTTTCCACGGCGCCTATGATTACACTTGTGAAACCATGACTTCCCGCCTCGCCGCGCCGATGCGGGCCGATTGTGCCGACCTCAGCGAAGTAGTCGTGCCGTCCGGCCACTGGATGGCGCAGGAGCAGCCAATTCGGGTCAACGCCGGGCTGGCGAAATGGATCGCAACCAAATTCCCGGCGCTGTGGCTGGGCTAAGCCTGCATCGCCCGATCCAGATCGGCGTAGAGGTCGTCCACCGATTCCATTCCCACCGACAGCCGCAGTAGATCGAGCGGGCAGGGTGAGCCAGGCCCCTCGATCGAGCCACGATGTTCGATCAGGCTTTCCACCCCGCCCAGTGAGGTCGCGCGTTTCCAGAGATTGACGTTGGCGGCGGCCGAAATCGCCGCCGCCTCCCCCCCGCGCAGGCGGATCGACATCATGCCGCCGAAGCCGCCCTGCATCTGCCGCGCAGCGATCACGTGGCCGGGATGGTTGGGCAGGCCGGGATATAGCACCTCGGCAATCGCGGCATGGTTGGAAAACCGGGTCGCCAGCTCCATCGCTGCCGTGCAGGCCGCCGCCACCCGCAACGGCAAGGTGCGCAT
Source organism: Rhodospirillales bacterium (assembly GCA_043746675.1). Taxonomy (GTDB): domain Bacteria; phylum Pseudomonadota; class Alphaproteobacteria; order Acetobacterales; family Acetobacteraceae; genus CAITOL01. The sequence continues at coordinate 3,698 of JAYTQP010000195.1, forward strand.
CCCGCGAATGAGCAGATAGGCTTCGAGCGGTCCCAAAATCTGGCCAAAATTCCGCCGCACGCGTTCGATCCGGCCCCAGAACGCATCAAGCTTCGCGGTCGCCAGCGCACCAGCGATCACGTCGGAATGGCCGTTCAGGTATTTCGTTGCCGAATGCATCACGATGTCGGCGCCCAGCGCCAAAGGTTGGGTCAGCAGCGGGGTGGCGACGGTCGAATCGACTGCCAGCATGGCGCCGGCGGCATGCGCCAGCCGGGCGATCGCGGCGATGTCGGCGATTGACCACATCGGGTTGGACGGCGTCTCCAGCCAGACCAGCTTGGTTTCGCCCGGCGTGATCGCCGCCTGCACCGCAGCGAGATCGGAGGTGTCGACCAGGTCGATCTTCAGCCCCCAGCCGGCCGCATCGTTGATCAGCCAGTTGCGCAGGCCCCAATACATCACCGTCGGCGCCACGATGTGGTCGCCCGGCTGCAAGGCCATGAACACCGCGGTTGCCGCCGACATGCCGCTGCCCAACACCATCGCGCCGGCCGCACCTTCGAGCATGGCGATGATCGCCTCGGCTTCCCGCACGGTGGTGTTGTCCGGTCGGCCATAGACGAAGCCGGCGCGATATTGATTGTCGGGGTCGCGGATATAGGTGGTGGCCAGGTGGATCGGCGGCACCAGCGCGCCGGTGGCCGCATCGACATGCCCCATGGCTTGCGCGGCGAGGGTGCGGCGGGTCCAGTTCGGTGCGTCGGTCATCCAGGCCTCTCAGAGTGCGAACATTGCTGTACGCTATTGGCAGGCCGGTTTGAACGACGCAAGGCGTCGGCGGCTGGTGGTAAGCATCTGACCGTAAGGACCGTCAGATGCTTACCACCAGCCCTTGATTTTGTGGGCCGATTCACCCAACGTTCGGGAGGCAAGCGTTGGGATCGGACCACTATGCGGCTTCCGCCAGCACCATGCGGCGGATGCTGCGCTTGAGCGGGATTACCGCATAAAGGTCCTTGCTGGCTTCGGTCAGGGTTACCCCGGCGAAACCGGAAAGCAGCCGCCGGCCGGTGCGTTCCCACAGCGGCGCGCCGCGCAGGATCACCCGTAAATCGGTCGGCGGCAGGAACAAGGCGGTGTCGCGGCGTTCCTCGTGGAACAGGGTGGCGGCCAGCAGCCGGGTGATCTGGCCGGCGGAATATGGCTGGCCTTGGCCGAACGGGGTGTTTTCGACATGCGCCCACAGGCCGGCGCGGTTCGGCGCCACGATCAGCAGCCGGCCATCGTCCTTCAGCACCCGCCAGACCTCGCGCAGCAGCCGGGTGGAGCGTTCGGCGGCTTCCAGACCATGCACCAGCAGCACGCGGTCGAAGCCGCTATCGGCGAACGGCAGCGCGTCCTCCTCCGCGGTACAGGTCAAATTCGGGCTGCCGACCGGCCAGCGCGCCATGCCGATCTGCGACGGGGTCAGCGCGATGCAGCGCGCCGCGTCTTCCCGCCAGAGCCGCAGATAAGGCGCGGTATAGCCGATCCCGAGCACCGCCTGGCCGGCGAGATCGGGCCACATCAGCCCCAGCCGTTCGCGCAGCAGGCGCGCCGCCACCCCGCCACGGCGCGAGGTGTAGAAATCATTGGCGGCTTGCACGTCGGTGGCCATGAGTGGGCTTATAGCATGCCGCGCACTTGCCAGGATGAATTTGCGCGATCCGGCCGATCTGGTGCACCCTGCTTTCATGATCACAGCAATCGCGGTTCCTATCCTGTCCGACAATTACGCCTGGCTGCTGCGGTGTAACAGCACCGGCGCCACCGCCATCGTCGATCCGGCCGAAGTGGCGCCGGTGGTCGCCGCGATCGAGGCCGCCGGCGGCCGGCTGGATATTATTCTCCTGACCCACCATCACGGCGACCATATCGCCGGCACCGACGAGGTGCGCGCCCGTTACGGCGCCAAAGTGATCGGTGCCAAGGCCGATGCGCACCGCCTGCCGAAGCTCGATCAGGCGGTTGCCGCCGGCGACCATGTGAAGCTCGGCGCTGCCACCGCGCTGGTGATGGAAACCCCCGGCCATACGCGCGGCCATATCAGCTTCTACTTCGCCGATGGTGGCGTGCTGCTGCCGGGCGATACGCTGTTCAGCCTCGGCTGCGGGCGGTTGCTGGAAGGCAATGCGGCGGAAATGTTCGGCTCGCTCGCCCAGTTCGCGGTGCTGCCGGGTGATACGTTGGTTTGCTGTGGGCATGAATATACCGAATCGAACGCGCGCTTTGCCGTGCATGCCGATCCCGCCAATGCCGCGCTGGCCGCCTACGCCGGCAAGGTGAAGGCGATGCGGGCAGAAGGCAAAGCCACAGTACCGAGCCTGCTGTCCGACGAACTGGCCTGCAACCCGTTCCTGCGCGCCGGTGATGTCGCGCTGCTGGCCGATTTGCGGGCGCGCAAGGACAAGTTCTGAACCGGACCGAGATCACGCAGCCAACGCCTCCATCGCCCGGCGTGCCAGCGCCACGCTAAGCCGGTCGCCGACATCGGCTGCGTTGGCCGCCGCCGCGTTGCCGGCTGCCGCCCTTGCTGCGATGCCGGCGAAGATGATAGCGAAACGAAACATCACGAAGGCATAATGGAATGGCTGCAACGCCGCCGCCATGCCGCCGTACCAGCCGAGGTACTCGCGCTCCTCCGGGATTCCCAATGCCGCCAGATCCAGCCCGCGGATGCCGCCATATTCGTCCGGCGCGGTGCGCCAGGCCATCGCGTTGTAGGCGAGGTCGGCCAGCGGATGCCCGATGGTGGAAAGTTCCCAGTCCAGCAGCGCGATCACCCGTGGTTCGGTCGGGTGGAACATCATGTTGCCGGTGCGCAGATCGCCGTGGCATAACGCCGCCGCCTCGTCGGGCGGGATATTTTCCGGCAGCCATGCGATCAGATATTCGATCTCGGCGATCGGCTTGGTTTTGGATAGTGCCCATTGCCGGGTCCAGCGGGCGATCTGGCGGGCGAAGAAATTGCCGGGGCGGCCGAAATCCGCCAGCCCGACGCCGGCAAAATCCACCCGATGGAGCTGTGCCATCACTTCGGCCATGGAACGATACATTGTGCCGCGCTCGCCAGGCGTTATCCCTGCCAGCGCACCATCGGGGAACACGCGCCCGACCAGCCGTTCCATGAGGTAAAACGGCGTGCCGATGATGTTGGGGTCGGTTTCATAAAACAGCAGCTTCGGCACTGGCACTGTGCTTGCCGCCAGCGCCTGCTGCACCCGATATTCACGGTCGATCGCGTGGGCGGATGGCAGCAGCGGCCCCGGCGGCTGCTTGCGCAGCACCAGTCGGCGATTGTCGTAGCTGACAAAAAATGTCGGGTTGGATTGCCCGCCGGAAATCCGCTGCACAAGCATATCGCCCAGCCCGCCCACCGCCGCCCGCAGCCGCGCATCCAGCCGGGCCGGATCGAATTCCGCCAATGCCATTGCTCTACCCCCAGCCTTGTTCGCGTCCCGCCCTGCCACCTATGATGCGCCCAACACCAAAATCCAGCTAGGACGCTTCCATGAGCAATCCCGAAATCGCCGCTATTCGTGCCGCCCTCGCCGCCCGGGTGCGGCCGCCGGAACTCGCCGACATGCGCAAGATGATGGACGCCAACGGGCTCAGCCGCGCGCTGCCCGGCGATGTGAGCGTTACCGCGTGCGACGCCAACGGGGTGCCGGCGGAATGGACCGTCACGCCGGGCGCGGACGCATCGCGGGTGGTGCTGTATCTGCATGGCGGCGGCTACGTGCTCGGCTCGCTCGACAGCCACCGTGCCACCGTCGCCGAAATCGGTCGCGCCGCTGCCTGCCGCACTCTGGCATTGCATTACCGCCTGGCGCCAGAACACAAATTCCCGGCGGCCGTGGACGACGCGCTGGCTGGCTATCGGTTTCTGCTGGCCCAGGGCATCGCGGCGGACGAGATCGTGATCGCCGGCGACAGTGCCGGTGGCGGGCTTGCGGTTGCCGCCTTGCTGGCGATCCGCGGCGCCGGCCTGCCGCAACCGGCCGGCGCGTGGG
>JAYTQP010000196.1:0-2548 GCA_043746675.1 Rhodospirillales bacterium
CTATGAGCAGGCGCACCGATGGAACGGCCAGATGCCGGCGACCATGCTGGGCGGCGGCGGCGGCGGGCCGTTGACGCTGCTCAATCTCCCCGCCGCATCGGCGCCGGCCAAGAATTGACCGGCGCCCCGATCACTCGATCAGGGACTGGGTTTTGACCAGCCGCGCATAGACGCCGTCGCGCTCCATCAGCTCGCCGTGCGTCCCCTGCTCGACCGCCGCTCCGTCGGCCATGACGACCACCAGATCGGCGTCGCGCACCGTCGAGAGGCGGTGGGCGACGATGATGGTGGTGCGGCCGCGGCGCAGCAGGTCGAGCGCGGTCTGCACCTGCTGCTCGCTCTCTGCGTCGAGCGCGCTGGTCGCCTCGTCGAGCAGCAGGATGCGCGGATTGCGCAGCAGCGCGCGCGCCAGCGCCACCCGCTGGCGCTGCCCGCCGGAAAGACGCTGCCCGCCGGGCCCAACGCGGGTGGCGAACCCATCCGGCAGTTCAGCGATGAAGCCGGCAGCGGCGGCATCGGCGGCGGCCGCGATCTCGGCATGGCTGGCGCCGGGCCGGCCCATGGCGATATTGGCCTCGATACTGTCGTCGAACAGCAAACTATCCTGCCCGACATAGGCGATGGCGTCGCGCAGGCTCGTCAAGGTTACCGCGCGCAGGTCGGCGCCATCGATCCGGATCGCACCGCGCGCCGCGTCGTGCAGCCTGGGGATCAGCGCCAGCGCGGTCGATTTGCCGCCACCGGACGGCCCGACGAGTGCCACCGTCAGCCCCGGGTCGGCGACGAAGCTGAGGTCGTGCAGCCCAACGCGGCCATCCGGATAGACGAACCCGACATGGTCGAATTCCACTCGCCCGCGCCCGGCCGGCAGCGCGATCGCGTCAGCCGCTTCCCGGATGGTGATCGGCGTGTCGATGATGGCGTAAACCCGTTCCAGCCCGGCATAGCCTTCCTGCACCGCGGCGTTGATGTTGCCCATCGCCCGCAGCGGCTGCGACATCAGCATCAGGGCGCCGAGAAAGCCGATGAAGTCACCGATCGTGTGGCCGCTGTTGGCGGCACGCCAGCCGGCCAGCCCGAAGATCAGCGCAAAGGCGGTGCCGGCGATCACCTCCAGCAACGGATCGATCCGGCTGCGCGCCCGGCTGATCCGCATCAACACCCGATAAAGCGCGTCGAAGGCCTTGTTGGCGCGGGCGATTTCGGATTGTTCGAGCTGATAGGCGCGCACCGTGCGCGCCTGCGCCAGGCTTTCGGTCAGCAGGGTCGCGGTTTCTCCCACCTGCTCCTGCATGTTGCCGGCATTGCGGCGGATGCGTCGGCCGATATTCTGCACCGGGATGGCGGCCAGCGGGAACAGCACCAGCGCCAGCACGCTCATTTTCCAATCGATATAAATCATGGTGGCGACCAGCCCGATGATTTTCACCGCATCGCCCAGCATGCCGACAGCGCGGCCGAGCGCGTCGCGGATTGCATTGGCGTCGCTGGTAAAACGCGCCGCCAGCGCGGCCGGGGCTTCCTGTTCCGTGCGTGCCAGATCGCCCAGGGTGAGGCAGGCGAACATGCGCTGCTGCAAGCCGCGCACGGTGATCAAATTCAGCCGCTGCACCAGCACGGTCTGGAAATATTGCGCCAGCGACTTGATCCCGGTGACAAAAATCACTAGCGCCGGCAACTGGTACAGAATGCGGCTGTCCGGCACCCCGAACCGGTCGGTCGCCTGCTTCATCACCCACGGGTAAAGCCCCTGGGATGCCGCCATCACCACCGTCAGCGCAATGATCGTCGCCACCAGCGCGCGGTGGGGAAACACTTCTTCCCTCAGCAGACGGATCAACTGGGCGCGCATCAGCGATGATTGTGCGGACATGTAATGATTATTTCGTGCCGTACAGCCGGTCGCCGGCATCGCCCAGGCCGGGCCGGATATAGCCGTGATCGTCCAGCCCGCGATCGATCGCGCAGGTGAACACCGGCACATCGGGATGTTCGGCGTGAAAGGCGTCCAGCCCCTCCGGCGCCGCCAGCAGACACACGAAACGAATATCGGTCGCGCCGGACTGCTTGATCCGCTCCACCGCCGCCGCCGCCGAATTGCCGGTCGCCAGCATCGGGTCCACCAATACAGCCACTCGTTCCGCCATGTCGTCCGGCAGTTTCAGGTAATATTCCACCGGGGTCAGCGTGTGCGGATCGCGGTACAGCCCGACATGCCCCACCCGCGCCGCCGGCACCAGATCGAGCATGCCGTCCAGAATGCCGTTGCCCGCCCGCAGGATCGAAACGAAACACAGCTTCTTGCCGGCCAGCCGCGGTGCCAGCATCACTTCCAGCGGGGTTTCCACTTCCACCAGTTCCAGCTTCAGATCGCGCGTCACCTCATAGGCCAGCAGCAGGCTGATCTCGCGGGCGAGGCGGCGAAAGCTGTTGGTAGAGGTTTCCTTGTCCCGCAGCAGGCTGAGCTTGTGCTGCACCAAAGGATGGCGCAGCACCGTGACCGACTTGCTCATTCGTTCAACCCCCGGCCCTTGGCCTTGTGCAGTTC
>JAYTQP010000197.1:0-4420 GCA_043746675.1 Rhodospirillales bacterium
AGGCAAGGCGGTCAGTTGACCGCATGCCATCGGCCTTCGCAATCCCCGCCCTGTTCGTTGCCGGTGTGCTGGCTATTTTGCCGCCGTCGGCTGCTGTCGGTGCGCCGGCGCGCGATCGGTTTTTCACCACCTCCGACGGCGTGCGGCTGCATTATCTGCAGGCCGGGCCTGCCAATCCGGCGGCGCGGACGATCGTGCTGGTGCCCGGCTGGACCATGCCGGCGTGGATCTGGGAACGCCAGCTCGCCGATCTTTCGGCGCAGTTCCGGGTGATCGCGTTCGACCCCCGGTCGCAGGGCGACAGCCAGATTGCACCCAGCGGGCACGAACCCGGCCGGCGCGGCGCCGATATCGGTGAACTGATCGCCCAGCTCGGCCCCGGCAAAATCCTGCTGGTCGGCTGGTCGCTCGGCGTGCTGGACAGTCTGGCCTATATCCACACCGCCGGCGACGCCCATCTGGCCGGACTGGTGCTGGTGGATAATTCGATCGGCGAGGACCCGCCACCGGCGCCGCCAAAGCCGCATCCGCCGGGGCCGAAGCTAACCTGGGCGCAGGATATGCGCCGCTTCGTCGCCACCATGTTCGCCCGGCCGCAATCCAAGTCCTATCTCGACCGGCTGACCGCCGCCTGCCTGCGCACCCCCGAACCGATCGCCAAGGCCTTGCTGGCCTATCCCGTACCGCGCAGCTACTGGAAGGCGGCGGTTTATTCGGTGCACGCCCCGGTGCTCTACATCGTGCGGCCGAAATTCGCCGGCCAGGCCGACAATTTGGCCGCCCACCACCCGAACGCCGAGAGCGTGGTGCTGCCAAAACTCGGGCATGCGCTGTTCGTCGATGATCCCGTGCGCTTCGATCGTATGCTGCGCGATTTCGTCGCCCGCCGCGTCTGGCCGAAAGCGTGAGGTCGGCTTTCGCGCTGCTGCCGCTGTTTCTGGTTTCGGCCGCCACCGTCGGCTTCGAGATCGCGCTGACCCGCTATTTCGCCGTCGCGAAATGGTCCGAATATGGCTACTGGGTGATTTCCATCGTGCTCGCCGGCTTCGCGCTGAGCGGCGTGGTGATGGCGTTGGCGCGAGACTGGTTCGCCCGCCATGGCAAGATTCTGCTGCTGTGGCTGCCGGCGATGCTGATCGTGGCCGCGGCGGCCGGCAACCAGTTGGTCGCCAGCAATCCGTTCAATCCGCTACAATTGCAGAACCCGGCCACCTTCGCCGATCAGATCTGGAACATCGGCGGCTATTACGCTGTCCTGCTGCCGTTCTTTTTCCTGGCCGGGCTTTATATCAGCCTCAGCTTCGTGCTGAACGACCGCCACATCGGCCGCGTCTACGGCTTCGACCTGACCGGCGCCGGCATCGGCGCGCTCGCGGTGCTGGCGCTGATGAATTTCGTCCACCCGTTCGCGCTGGTCGCCTGGATGCTGCCAGTGCTGGCGGTGGCCGGGGTGCTGGCGATCGCCGGAGTGCTGGGCTGCGGCAACGCCGGCGGCTGGGCGCGGGCGGGGATTGCGCTGGTCGCCTGCCTGCTGGCGCTGGCCGGCAGTGAAACCTGGCTGGCGCTCGACCATCCGGCCGCCTTCAACGATTTCAAGGCGATCTACGCGCCGCTGCACGTGCCGGACAGCAAAACCCTGGCGGAAATCCGCTCCCCGCGCGGCCTTTATATGCTGCTCGATGATTTTACCGAGCGGGTCGATACCGACATTTCCAACAACGCCGGCGAAATGAACATCCCCGGCCCGGCGCGCGCGCTTGGTCTGTACCGCGACGGCAACCGCATCGCGGCCCTGCCGAAGCCTCCCGCCGCCGGTTCGCCCGCCGCGATCGACGCGCGCTACGCCCCCGCCACCCTGGCTGCCTTGCCCTACACCCTGCGGCCGGGCGCGCGGGTGCTGCTGATCGGCACCTCCGGCGGCTACCGGATCGCCGAGGCTCGCAAGCTCGGCGCCGTCCTCATCCACGCCATCGAACCGGATGCCATGCTCTATCGCGCCGTCGCCCAGGGGTTATACGGCGATCCGCCCTTCCCGCCCGAACGCAATTTGCGCATCAGCCAGATGTCGCCGGTGCTGGCGGCGGATCGGCAGAGTTTCTACTTCGACATCATCGACATCTCCGGCGACTTTCTCGATAGCGCGGAAACCAACACCAACGCCTTCACGTCCGCCGCGATGGTGGCCTATATCCGCGGCCTGTCGTCCGGCGGCATCCTGTCGATCCCGGTCTCGATCCGCGAATTTCCGGCCTACGCGCTGCGCATGCTGGCGACAGTACGAAGCGCGCTCCGCACTTTGGGCGTGCGCGATCCGCGCAACAGCGTGCTGGTCTACCGGTCCGCCTGGAATGTTCGCATCCTGGTCTCCCCCAACGGCTTCAACAAGGCGCGCATCGCCGCGGCGATGCAGTTCAGCAACGCCAGATCGTTCGACGTCAGCTACTTCCCCGGCATGGACCCGGATGAAAAGCGCGAGGTTTTCAACGATTTGCCGGCGGTTTCGTTCCAGGATGGCCAAATCACCGCGCAGGACGGCGCCCATGATGCTATCGCCGACGAAGCGATCTACGTGCTCGGCGGTCAGGCCAGCCCGTCGGCGGCGGCGTTCAACCTGTCGCCGATTACCAACGACCGACCGGCCTTCTACGCCCTGCTGCGGCTGGGCCAGCTCGGCACCATCCTGAAGCGGCTGGAAATCCTACCGCAGGCGGAAATCGCGCCACTGGTGAACCTTGCCGTGCTGGCGCAGGCGGCGGTGATCGCGCTGCTGGTGCTGGCGGTGCCGCTGCTCGGCGGGCCGCGGCTGCGCCTGCTGGGCGGCGGCACCGCCGGGGCAATGCTGTATTTCTCCGCCCTCGGACTGGGGTTTCTGTTTTTCGAGATCTACCTGATCGAGCGCGCCAGCGCCTATCTGAACGACCGCACCGCCGGCTTCGCCCTGGTTTTGACCTCGATGTTGATCTTCTCCGGCCTCGGCAGCATGCTGTCCGGCCGGCTGGAAGCGCACGCCGACCGCACCATGCAAGCCGCCGGCCTGTTCGTACTGGTGTGGGGCGGACTGATGTGGTGGATGCTGCCCTCGGCGATGCATTATACGCTCGGCCTAGCCTATGAAACCCGCGCGCTATGCGTCGTGCTTGCCATCGCGCCGGGCAGCATCGCCCTCGGCCTGCCATTCCCGCTCGGGCTGGCCCGCATTGTCTCCGATCGTGGCGGGGCCGGATTTCTGCCCTGGGCCTGGGGGCTGAACGGCGCGTTTTCGGTGGTGTCCACCCCACTGGCCAACCTGATTGCGTTGACCGAGGGCTTTAGTTGGGTTCTTTTGTCCGCGCTGCTGGTGTATGCGGTCGCCATTCTGAGCTTTCCGCGCAAAACCAACTCCTAGCCATACGGAAACCGTCGCGTGTCATTTCGTTCCATTTCCCGGCGTGCTGCCCTGTCCACTGGCCTGGCCGCCGCCGGCCTGCCGCTGTTTTCCATCACCGGCCGCGCTGCCGGGGTGAACGCGGGCGCCGGCTGGACCCGGGCTGCCTTCACCGAAGCGATGGCGCAATCCGGCCGTCCCGTCGAACTCAGCGAAACCAGCTTCCAGGCCATCCAGGCCCGCCGCCCGATCGCCCTCAAGCGGATCGAAAACTACCTCAAGGAACGCCTGGGCAATGCGGACCCGGCGGTCATGCAGGCGTTTTCCGAAGTGCCACGCGAATATTATCACTACATGTACGAAGGCCATCAGGCGATGCCCAGCGTTGCCTATGAAACCGTGCCCAAACCATGGGCGCTCGGCTACGGCTCCGCGCTGTCGGACTATCTTGGCCAGGCCTACATGACCCAGGTGGCCAAGCCGAAACCCACCGACATCACTCTCGAAATCGGCACCGGCAGCGGCTTTCAAAGCTCGCTGCTGTCGCGCATCGTGGCGAAATCCTACTCGATCGAAATTATCGAGCCGCTGGGCAAGGCGGTGAGCAAAATCTTCGCCCCGCTGGGCTACGATAACGTGCAAACCCGCGTTGGCGACGGCTATTTCGGCTGGCCCGAAGTCGAAGGCGGCTTCGACATGATCATCATCACCTGCGCCGCCCAATACGCCCCGCCGGAACTGTTCAAGCAGTTGAAGCCGGGCGGCCGCGCCTTGATCCCGATCGGGCAGCCGTTCAAGCGCGGGCAGTTTCTTTATGTTTATACCAAGGACGACGAGGGCAAGATCCACTCGCGCAAGGATGTCGGGGTGTTTTTCATTCCGATGACCGGGGCGATGATGAAAACGCCGGCGCCTAAGACCTAGGAAAGCACTTCTTTTTTGGGAAAAAAGAAGCAAAAAACTTTTGTCCATAAGGGCATGCGATGACCGACACTGGTGATATCGTGGAACTGCGCGGGCTGATTGAGCACGCGCGCCGGGTGGTGGTGTTTTCCG
>JAYTQP010000198.1:0-1630 GCA_043746675.1 Rhodospirillales bacterium
CTGCGCAACCTGCCATGGCAGCGCGGGGCGGCGCATTCGGCTGCAAGGGCTGCCGGATTTCAGCAAGCCGGGTGCCGATGCACGGGCAACGATGGGATCTTGGCCGGCCTATCGGGTGTCGCAGAGCGAGACCCGCACCATGCAGCACCGGTTGTGGGACTGCTACCGGCAGATGCGCATGCCGGTGCCGGATTATGGTTCGGAAGGGCTGACGGATTTGCAAATGTATCTGGCCAAGCTCGGCGATGGTGCCAAGATCACTGTTCCGTCGATGAAGCGGTAGGGGGGCGGATATGGACAAGACGATGAGGCTTTTGCTGGTTGCCGCCTGCCTGCTGTCGCTGGCGGCGTCGGCCCAAAGCCTGGCCCCGGAGCGGGCGGAGGCGGTGGTTGTGGCGACCTTCGCGCATGCGCCGGCGGCCTGGAAAGCGCGGGTGACGCAGGATGAAACGCAGGCGCTGTGCAGCACCACCCGCAACAGCCCGAACGCCGAACAGGCGGCCAAGATCAGCGCGGCGGCGCAGGCGAGCATCGTGCTGCCGGCGGACGGGAAGCTGCTGGGCGACTGGCGGCGGGGCGAGGCGATTGCCCAGAACGGGCGCGGCGGCCAGTTTTCCGATAAGCCCAGCACCGTCAGCGGCGGCAACTGCTATGCCTGCCACCAGATGGCGCCAGGCGAGATCAGCTATGGCACGCTCGGCCCCAGCCTGACCGGCTATGGCAAGCTACATGATTTCACCCCGGCGGCGGCGCGGGCGGCCTATGTGAAAATCTTTAATCCGCATGCTGCTTTGGCCTGCTCGGCGATGCCGCGGTTCGGCGCCAACAAGGTGCTCAGCGAAGCGCAGATCAAGGATGTTGTGGGGTTCCTGTTCGATCCGGCTTCGCCGGTCAATCTCCCCTGACCGAAGTAACCCACGATGCGATCGGCGTGCTGCAAAGCCGGGCGGGCGATGCGGTGCTGCTGTTGAAGGCGCTGGCGCATCCGTCGCGGTTGATGCTGCTGTGTCTGATGATCGAGCGGGAGCGCGCGGTGGGGGAATTGGTCGGGGTGCTGGGGTTGCCGCAGGCCAACGTTTCGCAGCAACTGGCCAAGCTCCGGCAAGAAGGGTTGGTTGGCCGGCGCCGTGACGGCCGCGCGACGTATTACCGTGTTTGCGATCCCGGCACCCGCCGCGTGCTGGAGGTGTTGTGCGATATTTACTGTGCTGAGGCGAAGCAACCCGGGGGATAATTTTTTTGTTTTGATACTTGAACTAAATGAGCGTGAATCGGTGTGGCGGTTGAGGCCGATTTTTTGAATTTTGTTGCTGCCGGCGCCGCTTGATCGAGGGCGACAGTCGTATCCGGGGCCGGGGGCGGGTGGCGGATTGCATCCGCCCTACGGGGTGGTGAAGCGGTGAGGGTTGGGCGGTGGTGGAGGGGGGTTAGAGGTCGACGATCAGGTATTGTTCTTCCTGGTGGACGGCGATTTTTTCGGCCACGTAAGGGCCTTCTGCCAGCGTGGCGCCGGCGGCGACTTCGACCGGATAGGCGCGGGTGCGGATGCGGTCCGGCTCGGCGTAGCTTTGGCCGGTGCGAATGTTGAATTCCCAGGCGTGCCAGGGGCAGCGGATGATTTCGCCGGCTT
>JAYTQP010000199.1:0-1922 GCA_043746675.1 Rhodospirillales bacterium
GCAGGCGGTCATCCGTTCCTGCTCGGCCTCGGAGTGGTCGGGATGCACGATCGACACCATTTCGACCTTCTTGAACTGGTGCTGCCGCAGCATGCCGCGCGTGTCGCGCCCGGCCGAGCCGGCTTCGCTGCGGAAACAATCGGTCAGCGCGGTCAGCCGGATCGGCAGGTGCGCTTCCGGCACGATGGTGTCGCGCACGGTGTTGGTCAGCGGGATTTCCGAGGTTGCGATCAGCCAGCGGCCGTCGGTGGTGCGGAAGCTATCCTCGGCGAATTTCGGCAGTTGGTTGGTGCCGAACATGCTGGCGTCGTTCACCAGCACCGGCACCGCGGTTTCTTCGTAGCCGTGCGCCTGGGTGTGCAGATCGAGCATGAACTGCCCGAGCGCGCGTTCCAGCCGTGCCAGCGGCCCGCGCAGCAGGGTGAAGCGCGCGCCGGATAATTTTACCGCCGTTTCGAAATCCATCATCCCCAGCGCCTCGCCGAGCTCGAAATGCTGGCGGGCGGGGAAGTTGAAGCGGGCCGACGTGCCGGACTGATGGATGACTTCGTTGGCGGTCTCGTCCGGCCCGTCGGGCACATCCGGATCGAGCCGGTTCGGCAGGGCGGCCAGGATATCGAAAATCTCCCGATCGCGTGCGGCGGCATCCTGTTCCAGCCCGGCCATTTCATCGCGCAGGGCGGTCGCCTCGGCCTCGGCGGCGGCGGTATCGGCGCCTTTGCGCTTGCCCTCGCCGATGGTTTTGGACAGTGCGTTGCGCCGTGCCTGCTTGTCCTGCAGGGCGGTTTGGGCGGCGCGGCGGCCTTCGTCGAGGCCGATGATTTCAGCGGCACGCGGCGGCAGGTAGCGGCGGGCGAGAGCCGCGTCGAACGCGGCGGCGTCGGCGCGGATCAGACGAATATCATGCACGGGAAAATTCCTAGGCGAGGGCGGCGAGCGCGGCGGCGATGTTGCTTTCGGCGGTGTGCAGGCAGGCAATTTTCATCTGCTAGTCATCGGCCGGCGGTTTCGGTTCGACAAAGGTGGCTGCGACGATCGAAAGTTCGTAGAGCGCGATCAGCGGCAACGCCAGGCCGCTCTGGGTGATCACGTCCGGCGGCGCCAGCACGGCGGCGATGATGAACATGCCGACATAGGCATAGCGGCGATATTTCTTGAGGCCCTTGGACGAAATGATCCCCACCTTGGCCATCAGCGACAGCGCCACCGGCAACTGGAAGGCGATGCCGAAGGCGAAAATCAGCTTCATCACCAGATCGAGATATTCCCCGACCTTCGCTTCCAACTGGATCGGCATGCTGCCATCGTTGCCGACGGTTTCGAAGCTGATGAAGAACTTCCAGGCGACCGGGAAGATGAAATAATAGGCCAGCGCCGCGCCCATCACGAACAGCACCGGGGAGGCGATCAGGAAGGGCGCGAAGGCCCGCTTTTCGCTGCGATACAGGCCCGGCGCGATGAACAGCCAAATCTGGGTCGCCACCACCGGAAACGAAATGAAGGCGGCGCCGAACATTGCGACCTTCAGGTAGGTGAAAAACGCCTCGGTCAGCGCGGTATAGATCATCCTGCGCTGGACACCCATGGCGTGGTAAATGTCGGATAGCGGCTGCGCCAGGAAAATATAGATGTTCTTGGAGAAGTAGTAGCTGACGAAGAATGCCAGCATGAAGGCGGCCATCGACCAGATCAGCCTTGTGCGCAACTCGATCAGATGATCCAGCAGCGGCATCGGCTTGTCGTCGATCACATCTTCGGTTTCGGTTGTGGCCACGATCGTTCTAGCTCACTGGCTGCGGTGAAGGGTGATGCCGGGCGGCAGGAATGCCGGCGGTTCCGGCGGCCGCGCGATCTCCGGCGGCAGAAAGGCGAGGTAGTCGTCGGCACCCGGCGCGCGCGGTTCGGCGGCGATTGCTGGCGGT
>JAYTQP010000200.1:0-4239 GCA_043746675.1 Rhodospirillales bacterium
GGCACCCGCAGCTTCGGCAAAGGCAGCGTGCAGACGGTGTCTCCGCTCGGCAACAACGGCGCCATGGCGTTGACCACGGCGCGATACTACACCCCATCGGGACGGTCGATCCAGGGTGCCGGCATTACCCCGGAGGTTGAGGTGATGCTGACGCCGGACGAAAAGCCGGGCTTCTTTCCGGCCCATGAAGCCGATTACAAGGGCGCGCTGAGCAATATCGGCGGCACCCCGGTCGGTTCGCTGGCGCCGCGCACCGATCTGCCGGCGATGGTGAAGAACATCCCGAAAAAGCCGCCCGAAGGCGCGCCGGCGTTCGACCCGGCCAAGCCGGAAACCGATTTCCAGTTGCAGGAAGCGCTCGCCGTGCTGCACGCCATGCCGCACCAGCAGGCTTCCAACTGACGCTGTATTTCGACCGCCGCGGCGGGATTTGTTAACCGTCTGGCCCTATCATCGGCAGTTGTCGCAGCGACGGCATGGATGGTTCGGATGCAGACAGGCGGGCTGCTTGGTGGCCATGGGGTGGGCGGCGGACATGCGGCCTGGCGGATATTGGGGTTTTTCTGGGCCGGGTTGATTGCCCTGCTGGTCGCCGTTGGCGGCGCTTTGCAAGGGCTAGGCCCGCCGGCCGCGGTGGATCCACCGCTTGTGGTGCACCCGCAGATCGCGTCGCGGCCCGCAGTACACGCCAGCGCCGCGCCGGTGCTGCGCGCACCTGAAGCGCGCCACCCGATCGTGCCGGCGGCGATCGCGGCGGTGCCGATGCGCCCGCGCCCACCGGGCAGCCCGATCCCGGCACCGGACGCCAGCCAGGCAGACGCAAGCACGAATGACCCGCGCGCCTATGCCGGCGGCTGGGATCCGGCCGATCCGCGCAAGCGGGTGGCGATTCTGCTGGTTGATATCGGCCTTTCCGCGCACGACAGCGACGCGGCCATCGATGGTCTGCCGGCGGCGATTTCGTTCGGATTGTCGCCGTACGCCCCGATGCGGCCGGGGCAGTTGGCGAAAATCCGTGCCGCAGGCCACGAAACGTTGGTTTCGATCCCGATGGAGCCGAGCGGCTTCGGGCTTGCCGATCCTGGCCCGCGCGCGCTGCTGACCAGCGCCACGCCGGCGCAGAACGCCGAACAGTTGCGCCGCACGCTCGATCAGTTCACCGGCTATGTCGGGGTGACCGGGGCGCTGGGGATGCAGCACGGCGAACGCTTCGCCGGGTCCAGCCAGATGGCCGATTTGCTGGACCGGCTGGCGGGGCGCGGCCTGCTTTACATCGATCCGCGCCCTGGCGGGCAGTTGCCGGCGATCGATCGCGCCTCGGCCAGCCGGGCGATCGATCTGGTGCTGGATGACCGCGCCGCAACACGGGCGGAAATCGACGCGCGGCTAGACCGTCTGGCGGCGCGCGCGCGGCGAACCGGCAGCGCACTCGGGCTGGCCAGCGCGCCGAGCCCGCTGCTGCGCGAACGCCTGGCGCAATGGGCCGCCGGGCTTGCGGGGCGCGATCTGGTGCTGGTGCCGGTTAGTGCGCTGGCGGTCATGCATCCCGTCCGGGTGCCCTGAGTCCGCACTGGATGCAACGTCGGCCGGCTTCGGCTAAACCATGGCGATGACAGATTTATCCAAATTGCCTTATCGCCCCAACGTCGGGGCGGCTTTGTTCGATCGCGCCGGCCGCATCTTTGTTGCCCGGCGGCGCGATCTGCCGGCCCATATGCGCGGCAAGGGCGGCGGCTGGCAGTTGCCGCAAGGCGGCATCGATGAAGATGAGGACCCGCGCGCCGCCGTGCTGCGCGAACTCGCCGAGGAAATCGGCACCGCCAATGCCACGATCATAGGCGAACATCCGGACTGGCTCAGCTACGACCTGCCGCCGGCGCTGATCGGGCGGGCCTTCGGCGGGCGCTATCGCGGCCAAACCCAGCGCTGGTTCGCGCTGCGCTTTCTCGGCGCCGATCGCGATATCAGGCTGGACGCCGACCCGCACCCGGAATTCGATGCCTGGCGCTGGGCGGCGTTGGCCGAACTGCCTGATCTGGCGCCGGATTTCAAGCGGCCGACCTACTATGTGCTGGCGGCATCGTTCGCGCGGTTTTCGGTGGCGGTCTGATCATTGGTGCCGGCACGGGCCTGATCGATCGCCGCCCATAGCACTTCGATCGCCTCGGACCGGCCCGGGCCGCATTTGCATAATTGCTCGACCAGCGCATCGCGGCCGGACTTGCGGCGCCCAGCCTTCGTTCAAGTAACAGACCCGATCCATGATCGCGTCGGATGCGAGTAGCCGCGCGCTGCGCCGGAAACAAAAACGGCGGCCCGACGGCCGCCATTCCTGTTTCAATCGAAGCGGTGCCGATCCGGCGGTTAGGCTCGGCGTTTACGCACCGCTGCCAGCCCGGCCAACCCGGCTGCGAGTACCGCGGCCGAGAAGGGTTCCGGCACCGGGATCGTGGGGACGAAATAGTTATAGGTGACGGTGCCACCCAGAGTGACAACAGTACTTTGTACGGTCGATGCGTTGCCGCCGGTCGAGAAGCTGCCGGTGGTTGTGGTTGTGTTATAGAGCAGATTGCTGATGCCGGTCCCGGTAAATTGGCCGAACAAAGCTGTATTGTCGACAGCGGTGTTGTTCGTGGTATTCGCAAATAAAGTGTCGATGCTGCTCAAGTTCGCCGAAACCTGGAGTGCGGTCACCACCTGATTGGCGGCAAGCGAGGCGAAGGTTTGCGAATTCAGCGCTTGGTTGCTTTTCGAGAACACATTCCCCAAGGTGGGAGCGGCCAGGGAATCGCTGAACAGAATGTTGCCGAATGCATTGGTTATGCTCGCCGTACCGGCTGTGATCACGAAATTGCTGGTTAGCGTCGAAGTGAGGGCGAAAACGATTCCGGTCAGCGTTCCGAAGGTCGGATTGAACAACTGGACGGTCAGCGCCTGGTTGATGATGTCGGTCTGATGGTTGACCGGATTGCCGATAGTGTAAGTTACCGACCCGGCGCTGGCCGCATTCGCGGCAAGCAGCGAGGCGATACCGGCCACTGTCGAAAGATAAAATTTCCTCGTCGTCATCGAACGCTCCTAACCTGAAAAGCTCAAAATTCCCTGCGAAGCCGACCAAGCGGGCCAACAACAAGCCGTTGCCCAAATGAAGCACATATCGTGCCATCAGGAAAGTTATCGTGATTTCAATAGAATAACATGAGATGGCGACGGGCGCCGGCGACGAAGTGTAAAATCTGCCGACAGGTGAATTGCGCAATTTTCACCTCGGTCCAACCGCGGGCAACCGATCGCAGGCCATTTCTTGTGCTTACCAAGTTGGTTTTCCTCATTTTTCCTGGCGATCTGGGCACCTGCGGCCGCCATTCGCGGTCGACACCCAACGCACTGACATCGCGCCACTGTAAAGAAACCCGACGACGCCCGGGCACCGCGCGCGCGAAAAGCGCATCGGATGGCGCTGTGGAAAGCAGGCGGGCGGGTTGACGGGGCGCGGCGCATGGTCATGCTGCGGTGAAACGCCATTCCGGGCACTGAAACCAAGGGGATCAGCATGGGCCGAAGTATCACGCTCACCGCCGCCGACGGCCATCAATTCGCCGCCTACCAAACCGGGCCGGCGGACGCGGCGGCCGGCATCGTCGTTATTCAGGAGATTTTCGGGGTCAACCACCATATCCGCGCGATGGCCGACCGGCTGGCGGCGGAAGGCTTCCTGGTGATCGCCCCGGCCTTGTTCGATCGCGCCACGCGTGGCGTGGAGCTGGGCTACACCGGCGACGACATCACCGCCGGGCGGGCGCTGCGTGGCCAAATTCCGGATGATGGCGCGATGCGCGATGTGGAAGCCGCCGCCGACGCGCTCGGCGGCATTCCGGTCGGCATCGTCGGCTATTGTTATGGCGGCACCATCGCCTGGTGGGGCGCCACCCGGACGCAGAAATTCAAGGCCGCCAGCGGCTGGTACGGCGGCGGGGTCGCGGCCACGGCGACCGAGACGCCGCATTGCCCGGTGCAATTGCATTTCGGCGAAAAGGACACCGGCATTCCGATGGCCGATGTGGACAAGGTGCGGGCGGCGCAGCCGGGCGTTGCGGTTTATGTTTATCCCGGCGCCCAGCATGGCTTCGGCTGCGACGAACGCGGCAGTTTCAGCGCGCCCGATGCCGCCCTGGCGCAGCAGCGCACAATAGCGTTTTTCCGCGCCGCTTTGGTTTGAGCGATCAGGAGGCGATGCGG
>JAYTQP010000201.1:0-2833 GCA_043746675.1 Rhodospirillales bacterium
TCGGCCGCCCCGCCATTGAGCTGGCCGTTGTCGGCCGAGGTGAGGCGCACATTGCCCTCCAGCCAGGCCGAACTCAGCGCTGCGAGGTAGAGGCCGCGATCGCCGCGGGCGGTGTCGGTGGCGGTGCGCACTTCGACGTTGCCGTAGGCTTCCACCCGTTCGAGCGCGCCGCCGCTGGCGAGCGGATCGGCGGCGGTGGGCTGGGCCGGCATTTTTTCACCGGCTGGCTTGGTGTCGGCCGGCTTGGCGTCGGTCGGCCTGGTGTAGGCAACCAGCGTATCGGCTGCCATGCGTTTGGCGTCCGATGTCACCACCACGGCATTGCCGCGCGCCACCGCCATGCGCTTGTCGGACCAGTATTCCAGGCTGTCGCGCGCGGTGATGACCTGCTGCGGGGTGGTCAGTTTCAGCGCCCCCCCGGTCATTACCAGCACTGCCTGGTCGATGTCGTACACCGCCGCATCGCCCACCGCTTCGTCGGTCGGGGTGAAAATATGCACATGGCCCTTGGCTTCGAGGCGGTAGATCTCGTTGCCGCCGGTGCCACTGGCTGGGCTGGCGTTGCCGGAAGGGGGGGGCGGGCCGCCTTTCTTGCGGTAATGCGCGATCAGCCGGTCGGCGGTCACGGTTACCGTGCCACGGGTGGCGCGGGCGTCACCGATCGCTTCGGCGTAATGTTCGAGGTCGTGCAGCTCGAGGTCATCGCCCAGCACCTCGATCGGCCCGCCCTTGGTCAGATCGATCGCCTGCGCCCGGACCGACGCTGGCGCCAACAGCAGCGCCGCGATCACGATCCGGCCGGCGAGGTTCATTGGTCCGTGGTTCATCGGCCGGCCCCGTCGAGCCGCAGCCGGGCGGGACCGACGAAGTGCCACGTCGCGCCACGGTCGGTCACCGCGAAGCCTTGCGCGTCCAGCGTGCCGAACGGTCCCTGCACATGCACCTGCTCGGCACCCAGCGCCGCCCCGGCTTTCAGGTCGATGGTCACCGCGTTGGTCTGCATTTCAATTCCATCGTCGCGGAACAAGGTTACTTCGCCGGACAGATCGAGCTGCCCGTCGCGTTGCATATAGACGCCTTGCGCGGACTGCACCATCAACCAGCCACCGCCGGCCAGCGCGATGTCGCCGGCGGGGTCTTTCAACATCGTGCGGTCGGCACCGAACCGCCCGCCGCCATCGGGTCCGCCGATCATCTGCCGGGCCGAGGTCGCGGTGAGGGTGTAGCGCTGACCGGATTCATCGACGCCGGTGTAGGACGCATCGCGCAGCACGCCGCCTTGCGGGGTAACGCTGGCCTGGCGATAGCTGAACCGGGCACGGTCGGCCTCGGTGGTTAGTTCCGGCCATACGGTCAGCAGCGCCAGCAGCCCGAGGGCTGCCAGCGGCAACACCCGTTTGGCGATGGTTACCAGCCAGCGGCGGCGCAGATCCTGCGCTGGCGTCGGCACCGAACGCGGCGTCGCGGTGAGCATGAAGCGGGTGCGATCCGGCCGGCCGGCCGATCCGGGCGCGGGGGCAGGCGCCATGGTCAGGCCAGCCCGGCGCGCAGCAGGTCGTGGATGTGCAGAATGCCCAGCGGCAGCTGCGCCGCATCGATCACGAACAAGCTGGTGAAGGGACTGCTGGCGGCGTTCATCCGGTGCAACGCCTCGGCCGCCAGCGCGTCCGGCCCGATCGTGCGCGGCGTCCGGTTCATCACCGCGCCGAGCTGGCGGGACAGCAGGTCCGGCCCCATCGCGCGGCGCAGGTCGCCATCGGTCAGAATGCCGATCAGCCGGCCATCCGCATCCACCACGCCGAGGCAGCCGAAGCGCTTTTCGGTCATCAGCAGCAAGGCCGCCTGCATCGGCGTGTCCGGCCCGGCGAGCGGCAATTCGGCCCCGCTATGCATCAGATCGCGGGTGCGGCGCAGCCGGGCGCCCAACTTGCCGCCGGGATGAAAGCGGCGGAAATCGGTCGGGCCGAAGCCGCGCCGGGTGAGCAGCGCCACCGCCAGCGCATCGCCGAGCGCCATCTGCATGGTGGTCGAGGTGGTGGGCGCCAGCCCCATCGGGCAGGCCTCCGCCGCCGGCGGCAGGATCAGCGCGACGTCAGCGGCTAGCGCCAGCGTGCTGTTTGCCCCGGCGGTGATGGCGATAAGTGGAATGCCGAAGCGCCGCGTGTAGCCGATCAGATCGGCCAGTTCGGCGGTTTCGCCGGAATTGGACAGCGCCAGCACGGCGTCGCCCTCGGCGATCATGCCGAGGTCGCCGTGCGAGGCTTCGGCCGGATGCACGTAAAGCGCTTTGGTGCCGGTGGAGGCCAGGGTGGCGGCGATCTTGGTCGCCACATGGCCGGATTTGCCCATGCCGGACACCACCACCCGCCCGGATGCCGCCAGCAGCAGATCGACGGCGGCGGCGAAACGCTGGTCGAGGGATGCCGCCAGCGCGTGCAGGCCGGCAGCTTCCGCCGCCAGCACGGCGCGGGCGGTGGCGAGATCGGCTTTTGGATCGACGAGGGTTGCACTCATGATTTCGCTATGTGGTGCTTTCCGCCGGTCAAGGCAACGGCCCATTCTTCAAGCGAGGGCCGTAGCCGCCGCCGCCCGGTGTCTCGATCGTGAAGCGATCGCCCGGCCGCAATTCGGCCTGATCGGTGCCGGTCAGCGGCTCGGTCGCGCCATTGGCGCGGGTGACGAATTGCCGGCCGGCCTGTGCGTCCGCCCCGCCCGCCAGCCCGAACGGCGCGACGTTGCGGCGGGACGACACGATGACCGCGGTCATCGGTTCCAGAAACCGCAGCCGCCGCCGCGCCCCGTTGCCGCCGTGGAAGGCGCCGGCGCCGCCGGA
>JAYTQP010000202.1:0-12122 GCA_043746675.1 Rhodospirillales bacterium
TTCTGGAAGATTTTCAGCACGCCGGGATCGATCAGCAACGGCGCCAGCGCGGCGATCGCATCGGCAACCGGGATTTGTGGGTCCAGGGCTTCATGGCGCAACGGCACGTAGCAGGCGCGACCGGGGGCGACCGCCAGCGAGATCCCGACCAGATTGGCGCGCAGCGCATCCAGCCCATCGGTTTCGGTATCGACCGCAACCATGCCGGACGCCGACGCCGCCGCGACCCAGCCGTGCAAGGCGGCCAGATCGGTGACGCATTCATAGGGGCCGAAACCTTTGCCCTCGACCGATGGCGCGGGCGGCGGCTCGAAGCCGAGGTCGCCTTGCACCGATTTCGCGGCGGCGGCCACCTTTTCCAGCCCGAGGCGGCTGGCGGTGGACCGGAATCCCTGGGCGTTGAGAAATTCCACCAGTCTCATCGGGTCGCTTTCGCGCATCACCAGCGCATCCAGCGGCAATGGCAGCGGCGCGTCATCGCGCAGGGTAACCAGCACGCGCGAAATCCGCGCCGCATTGGCATGTTCGATCAGCAAATCCCGTCGCTTGGATGGTTTCATGGCGGGCGCGGCGGCCAGAATGGCCTCCAGGTCGCCAAATTCGGTAATCAACTGCGCGGCCGTTTTCGGCCCGATCCCCGGCACCCCCGGCACATTGTCCACGCTGTCGCCGATCAGCGCCTGGGCATCGATCAGTTGCGCCGGCCCGACGCCGAATTTCTCCATCACCTCGGCCAGCCCGATCGGCTTGTTCTTCATCGGGTCCTGCATCGCCACGCCCGGCCGGATCAGTTGCATCAGATCCTTGTCGGACGAAACGATGATCGCCGTGCCGCCGGCGTCGGTCGCCGCCTTGGCGTAGGAGGCGATCAGATCATCGGCTTCCCAGTCGGCAAGCTCGATGCCGGGAACGCCAAACGCTTCGGTTGCTTCCTTCACCAGCGCGAATTGCGGCGCCAGTTCCGGCGGGGTTTCCGGGCGGTGCGCCTTGTAGGCTTCGTAGAGCCGGTTGCGGAACGTGTAGCGTCCGGCGTCGAAAATCACCGCGAAATGGGTGCCGATATGGTCTCGCAACAGCCGCGCCAGCATGTTGGTAAAGCCGAACACCGCATTCACCGGGGTGCCGTCCGGCCGGGTCATCGGCGGCAGGGCATGGAAGGCGCGAAAAATGAAGCCCGACCCGTCGATCAGCACCAGATGGGGAGCATTGGCGCCATCCTGGCCGGGCTGGGCATCCATCTCAGTGCTCCGTGCCGTGGCCGGCGCCCGGATTGAGCACGTATAGCCGCGAGCAGTACGGGCACAGCACCTCGGTGCCAGGAATGCGCAGGAAAACCCGCGGATGGCCCAACGCGCCATCGCCGCCGTCGCACGCCACGGTGC
Organism: Rhodospirillales bacterium; assembly: GCA_043746675.1. GTDB lineage: Bacteria > Pseudomonadota > Alphaproteobacteria > Acetobacterales > Acetobacteraceae > CAITOL01. The sequence continues at coordinate 1,383 of JAYTQP010000202.1, forward strand.
GGTCGTCGACGTGGAGCACCTCGGTGATGAGCGCGGGCGGGGTCGCGTTGCCGTCGGGCATTGGGAAAACCTTTTGAACGGGATGGAGGCAATAGTCCTGGGGCAACCGGTATGATAGCCATGCGCCCCATGGTTTCAACCTCGCCGAGACTGGCCCGCCGGGTCGCGTTGTTTCGCACCGCCCTGCTTGCCGCCACCGCGCTCGGCGTGGCTGGCTGTGCGGTCGATGTGGAACCGCCCGCCCCACCCGGCGGCGCCGCCGATCTGGATGCCGCGTCGTTCATCATGGCCGACGGCGCCCGCCTGCCGTATCGCACCTGGGTTCCGTCCGGCGCGCCAACCGCCGTGGTGCTGGCGCTGCACGGTTTCAACGACAGCCGTGACGCCTGGGTGCTGCCCGGTGCGGCGCTCGCCGAGGGCGGCTTCGTGGTCTACGCCTACGACCAGCGCGGCTTCGGCGCCGCCCCGTTGCGCGGCGGCTGGGCCGGCCGCGACGCCATGGTGCAGGATGCCGCCGCGCTCGCCGCTTTGCTGCGCCGGCGCCACCCCGGCATCGCGCTGATCCTGATGGGCGAAAGCATGGGCGGGGCGGTGCTGATGTGCCTGGCGACCTCCCCGCTCGCCCCGGCGGGTGCGCGTTATGTGCTGCTCGCCCCGGCGGTTTGGGGCGGCAGCCAGTTCAACCCGTTTTATCGTGCCGCCCTCTGGCTGGCGGCCACCGTCGCCCCCAATCTTACCGCCAGCCGCCCGCCGCCGGGCATTCGGATCGTCCCGACGGATAATATGGAAGCCTGGGACAGCCTGTCGCGCAATCCGCTCAGCCTGCGCAGTACCCGCTTCGGCAGCATGCAAGGCTTATTGGACCTGATGGACAGCGCGTTGGCTGCCGCCCCGGCGTTACGCGCGCCCGCTCTGTTTCTGTATGGCGGCAAGGACATGCTGATCCCCGCCGCCGCCACCCGCGCCACCTGGAACGCTCTGCCGCCGGGGCAGGCGCGACTGGCGTTTTATCCCACCGGCTACCACCTGCTGCCGCGCGATCTGGAGCGCGCCACCCCGATCGGCGACATCATCGCCTGGATCCGAAACCCGTCCGCCCCGCTGCCATCCGGCGCCGACCTGGCCGCCGAGGCTTGGCGCGTGCGGCCGTCGGGATAATTCCGCCGCGATCAGGCGCGCCCCAGCGGCGCCATTTCGCTCTCTCCGGATGACCGCACCACGCAGGCCAGCAAACGCAACGCATCCACCCCGCCGCGATCGCTCAAGGTGCCGCGCTCCATTTCATCGGCCAGGCATTCCGCCTGCGCCGCGATGGTTTCCGCAGCTTTGCTGAGCGCCGCGCGGGTGACGATCAACTGCGTTTCATCGGACAAACAGTGCCAATCGGCCAACAATTCCGTCGAGGGAGACCGTGACATGGAGTCGGGGAGCATTTTGAAGATCCGGCTCACGCCTTTTTGGCGTCAGGGAGCCGCGGAATGGGAACGACGCGCGGTCAACGCATTTATGCGCGCCGAGGGTTAACGGAGCGTTGGCGCGCGGTTTTGGCTTTCCCGAGCGGCGGGACAATCAGCAAAGACGCAGTTGCACCGTTCCCAGATGATCGAATTCAACCGTCACCGAACACGGCCCGTCCAGCCAGATCGGCGCGGTCACGCTGCCCAGCATGATCACCTGCCCGGCGCGCAAGCCGCCGAAGCCGCGCGCGGTGGCGGAATTCGCCAGCCAGGCCAGCGCCTGCATGGGATGGCCAAGCAGGTCGGCGCCGGTGCCTTCGGCCTGGATCGCGCCATCGATGGCGATCCGGCCGGCGAGGGCTGCCAGATCCAAATCTCGCCAGCCGGCGGCCGGCGCACCCAGCACGGCGGCGCGGTGATAGACCTGATCGGCCACCAGGGTCGGCACGCCGATGGCTTCAAGATCGCCTGCTGGCGGCGGGCCGTAACGATTTTCCACCAGCTCGATCGCCGCGAACACCGCGCCGACGGCCGCGGCGGCTTGCTCTGGCGTGCAAGCGCGCGCCGGCAGATCATCGGCGAGGCGGACCGCGATTTCGCATTCCACGCCGGCCCCACGCAGGGTGGCCCAGGGCAAACTGGCGCCTGACGGGTGCAGATCGGCCGCAAGCATGAAGCCGGCCAGCGGGCCGGTGAGGCCGAGATAGTCCTGCATCTTACGGGCGGTGGCACCGATCTTGAATCCGCCCGGTGGATCGGCCCCGAGCAAGGCGGCGCGCGCCCGCTGCACGGCAACACCTTCGGCTTCATCGCGCGGCGCCAGTTCGCCCGGCAGTGTGCTGACCGCATGGGACAGGCGGCACGCATGCAGCGCCGCGGCGGCGCGCTGCGCGTCGAAACTCATGCCCGGCGGGCCATTTCGTACAGCGCCACCGTGGCGGCGGCCGATACGTTCAGGCTTTCCAGCCGGTTGGTGCCGCCGGGCATGGCGATGCCGGCGATTTCGTCACAGGTTTCCCGCGTCAGCCGGCGCATGCCCTCGCCCTCGCTGCCCAGCACCAGCGCCACCCGCCGGTTGGCCAGCGCCGGGCCGGACAGGATGCCGCCGCCGGCATCCAGCCCGATCACCCACAGCCCGGCGGCGCGCAACGCCACCAGGGTGCGGGCGATGTTGACCGCCCGCAGCATCGGCACGATTTCCAGCGCGCCGGAAGCGGCCTTGGCCAGGGTGCCGGTTTCTTCGGGCGCATTGCGATCCTGGCTGATCACGCAGGCCGCCCCGAACGCCGCCGCCGAGCGCAGAATGGCGCCGACATTGCGCGGGTCGTTGATCTGATCGAGCACCAGCACCGGGCCGGACCGTTCCAGCGCCTGCGCCAGCGACGGCATTGCCAGCGGATCGGCCAGCAAAGCGGCGCCCTGGTGGACGATGCCGCGGCCGAGCAACTGTTCCAACCGGGCGCGATCGCACCGCTCCGCCGGGATCGGCCAGGGCTGCCGGATCCGGCCCGCCAGATCGGCCTCGGCCTCCTCGGTCACCAGCAGGCGACGCAGGCGGCGGGCCGGGTTGGCGAGGGCGGCAGCCACCGCATGGGTGCCGAACAGCCACAGCGACCCGCGCGGCGGGTTGTCGCCGGCCTCCGGCGCCGCCGATGCCCGTTCCGGTCGCGGCGTAAAACGCTTCGGGCCACGCGGCGCTTCGTTTTGCGGTGCCTCGGCCCGGTTGGGCAGCACCAGCCGGTTGGCGGACGGCGACGCGGTTTGTGGCCGCTCGGGTTTCATCCGATCGGCATAGGGCCGTTCGCTTGGCGGGCGCGGGTTGTGCGCGCGGTCATAGCGCGGCCGTTCGGCTGGCGTGCCGGCCGCCGGCGGCCGCTCGGCCTTGGCCGGCGCGGGTTTCGATCCGGCGAACTTGCCACGCGCGCCGAAGCCCGCGCCTTTGTCGGAACGATTATCAGAACGGGGTCCGACCGGTGGGGTGGATGGGCGCGGGCCGGAGCGGCTTTTGCGAGGGGGTTTCATGCCAGTTCTATAGCTTCCCGACCGCCGCACCACAAACCAGCCCCGGCTTGGTCGTTGACAACCAGGGGGCGGACGCATTACCAGCCGGGCCAGTTTCCCGGTCTGCCAAGGCCGGGGCGGCGGAGGGGTGCCCGAGTGGCTAAAGGGGGCGGACTGTAAATCCGCTGGCGTACGCCTACGTTGGTTCGAATCCAACCCCCTCCACCATCCCTTCGTTTCGGAACGCCGCGCGCGCGGGTGTAGCTCAATGGTAGAGTCCCAGCCTTCCAAGCTGGCTACGAGGGTTCGATTCCCTCCACCCGCTCCAGCGCCGTAGCGGCGCAATTTTGCAGCGCCCCTTGACATTGTCGCCGCCGCATTCTCTTTACGCCCCCTCGACCGGGCCCCATGCACGCATGGCGCCCGGCGAACGGCTGGGTGGCGCATCCGGGTTGATGAAACCACGGCGCACGACTTTAGGGGTGTAGCTCAATTGGCTAGAGCGCCGGTCTCCAAAACCGGAGGTTGGGGGTTCGAGACCCTCCACCCCTGCCATTCCCGCCGGGAGCATTCCGGCGTGGCAGGCTGAAGACGATCGGTTGAACGGCCCGAAAGGCGAACCAGGAGAATGACCAGCGTGGCGGCGGAATGGATGAAACCGGGGAAATTCCTGCGGGACGTGCGCAACGAAGCCGCCAAGGTAACCTGGCCGTCGCGCAAGGAAACGCTGATCACCACCGGCCTGGTGTTCGCGCTTTCCGCCATTGCGGCGGTGTTCTTCTTCATCGCCGATCAGGTGGTCGGGCTGGCGGTCCGCGCCATCTTCGGCTTCGGGTTTTAGGGATCAAGTAATGGCCAAGCGTTGGTACGTCGTGCATGTCTATTCTGGGTTCGAGAAGAAGATCGCCCAGCAGATCAAGGAACAAGCCGCCCAGAAGGGCCTGGCCGACCAGATCGACGACGTGCTGGTGCCGCTGGAAGAAGTGGTCGAACTGCGTCGCGGCCAGAAAATCAACGCCGAACGCAAATTCTTCCCCGGCTACGTGCTGGTGAAGATGGAGCTCACCGACGACGCCTGGCATCTGGTCAAGGACACTCCGAAAGTCACCGGCTTCCTCGGCAGCAAAACCCGCCCCTCGCCGATTTCGGACGCCGAAGCCGAACGCATCATCAAGCAGACCGCCGAAGGCGTGGAGCGCAAGCGCCCGGCCATCCTCTACGAGGTGGGCGAACAGGTCCGCGTCGCCGACGGCCCGTTCACCAGCTTTAACGGTACGGTAGAAGAAGTGGACGAGGAAAAAGGCCGCGTGAAGGTCAGCGTTTCCATCTTCGGCCGCTCGACCCCGGTCGAGCTGGAATACGGCCAGGTGGAAAAGCTCTGACCGTTACGGCTGATCACGCCGACCCGACTGGCCCGTTTCTGGTCGCGACCACCGCGATCCTGGTGTTCACCACCATGGATGCGGTGGTGAAGGCGCTGCCGGGCGATCTGCCGACCATCGAAGTGGTGGCGATGCGCTTCCTGTTCGGCATCCCGCTGGTGCTGTTGGCGCAGTGGCGACTGCGGGCCGGCTGGCCGACGGCGGCATCCTGGCGCGCCAATGCGCCACGCGGCGTGCTCAACATGCTTTCAACATTGTTGTTCTTCACCGCGCTGCGGCGGCTGCCGTTCGCCGAAACCCTCGCCCTCAGCTATCTCGCCCCGCTGATCCTGGCGGTGCTGGCGGCGCTGTTTCTGGGTGAGCGGCTGCGCATCGCGCTGCTCGGCGCGGTGTTGCTGGGGCTGGTCGGGGTTGGAATTATCGCCTGGGATGCGCTGTCCCGGCAGGGGCCAGTTAGCGCCGACCTGATCGGCATCGCCGCCGCTGCCAGCTCGGCCGTGACCTATGCGGTCAATAATTTGCTGCTGCGGCGCCAGGCCAAGCGCGATAGCGCCATGGCGATCGTGCTGATCCAGCATGTGGTGCCGGCGCTGCTGGCGCTGCCATTGGCGGCGACGACGTTTCATCTGCCGTCCGGACCGGTCTGGCCGGTGTTCGGATTGCTGGCACTGCTGGGGGTGGGCGGTCATTTTCTGCTGACCTGGGCCTTTGCCCGCGCACCGGCCGGCGTGCTCGCGATGGTCGATTATCTGGCGCTGCCCTACGCCGCCTTGCTCGGCTTTATGTTTTTCGGCGAAGTGCCGGCGCCCGCGGTATGGGCCGGCGCGGCGCTGATCGTTGTCGCCTGCCTGGGCGTGACACGCCTGCGAAATTAGGCTGCGCACCTGCCGCGCGGGCCGCGCATGCGCATTGTAGATGCACCGGCAAGATAACGGTGCTTATTATCGCGCCTATGCCTGATAAGCCCGACCTGCTTTTCCTGCTGCACGACCTCGCCCGCCATCTGCGCCTTGACGCGGATCGCCGTGCCGGCACCCACGGCATGACCCGGGCGCAATGGGTGATCCTGATGTGGCTGGAACGCCAGCCCGGCCTGTCGCAGAAGGAATTGGCGGAACTGGTCGAAGTGGAGCCGATTTCGGTCGCCCGGCTGATCGACCGGCTGGAACAGCACGGCATGGTCGAACGCCGTGACGATCCGAATGACCGCCGCATCTGGCGCCTGCATCTGCGCGACAAGGCGCGGTTCGTGCTGCGCGAACTCGCGGTCGAACGCACCGCAATGTTAACCACGGTCTCGCAGGGGATCGACGACGTTGAATTACAGCAAATCAACCGCGCGCTGTGCCGCATGAAGGCGAATATGGTCGCCGAACTGCGCGCCCGGCCGATCGAACGGGATGTCGCCTGATATGTCTCAAACTGCCGCGACCGCTGATAGTGGAATTTCGCCCCGCGAGAACCTGGCCGCCGATGCCGGCATCGCCCGGCTGCGGCGGACCAATGCCCAGCGCAAATTTCTGCGCGGGGTGCTGATGCTGGGCGGTATCGCCGTCGTGCTGGTCGGCTCCGCTTTCTACTGGCTGCATGGCGGCCGCTACGTCTCGATCGACAATGCCTACGTGCGCGCTGCCAAGCTGGCGGTTTCGACCGACGTATCCGGCGTGGTGCAGCAGGTCGCCGTCCACGAAGGCCAACGCGTGCGCAAGGGTGACGTGCTGTTCCGTCTCGACCCCCGCCCGTATGAAAACGCGGTGACAGCAGCGCGCGCCAACCTGGCGCAGATGGCCTTGATGGGTGAGGCGATGAAGCGCGACTATCAGCGCATGCTGCGCGATGTCGATGCCCGCCAGGCGCAGGTGCAGTCCGACCAGGCGACGTTCGACCGCTATGCCGCTCTGGTGAAAGGTGGCGGGGTAACGCGCGCGGATTACGACGATGCACGCTTCAAGCTTGCCTCCAACAAGGCGATGGTGGAAGGCCTGAGCGAACAGGCGCAGGTGCAGTTGGCCAAGCTTGCCGGCAACCCAAATCTGGCGGTCGCGCTGATGCCCACGGTGCTGCAGGCGCAGGCGCAACTGGATGAGGCGCAGCGGCAGTTGGATCATACCGTCGTGCGGGCGCCATTCGATGCGATCGCCACCCAGGTCGATGCGCTCCAGCCCGGACAGTATTTGACCGCGGCGACCGCAGCGTTCGGGCTGGTCTCGACCGAGCGGGTCTGGGTGGAAGCCAACCCGAAGGAAACCGACATCACCTACGTCAAACCGGGCGACACCGTTGAACTGACCGTGGACACCTATCCCGGGCGTAGCTGGAAGGCGACGGTGGAAAGCATCGCGCCGAATTCGGGCGCCGAGTTTTCCGTGCTGCCGGCGCAGAATGCATCCGGCAACTGGGTGAAAGTGGTGCAGCGGATCCCGTTGCGGGTTGCCGTGGTTCGCCAGGACGGCGACCCCGAACTGCGCGCCGGCATGAGCGTGGTGGTGGATATCGACACCGGCCATATCCGCCATTTCAGCGACCTGCTGGCGCACTGATCGACCTTTGTCGGGCAGCGCTTCCTCAACGACGACCAAAGTTGCCCATCGCAAGCTGCTGACCTTGTTCGTGATGATGGCGACCTTGATGCAGATCCTGGATTCGACCATCGCCAACGTGGCGCTGCCCTACATGCAAGGCAGTCTCTCGACGACCTTGAATCAGGTCAGTTGGGTGCTAACCTCCTACGTGATCGCCTCGGCCATCATGACCGCGCCGGTTGGCTGGCTGGCGCAGCGGTTCGGCCGCAAGCGGCTGTTCATCGGCAGCCTGATCGGCTTCACCCTGGCCTCGATGGCCTGCGGGGCGGCCCAGTCGCTGGACCAGATGGTGGCCTTCCGGGTGATGCAGGGCGTGTTCGGCGCCGCCCTCGGGCCGCTATCGCAAGCCACCATGCTGGATATCTATCCGTTCGAGCAGCGCGCCCAGGCGATGGCGATTTTCGGTATCGGCATCATGGTCGGGCCGATCATGGGCCCGACCGTCGGCGGCTGGCTGACGGACGCGCTGGACTGGCGGTTCGTATTCTACGTCAATCTGCCGTTCGGCATCATCGCCACCACCGGGCTGCTGATCTTCATGCCCGATACCGCGCCGCGCGCCGACCTGAAATTCGACTGGACCGGCTTTGCCGCGCTGGCAATCGGCATCGGCGCACTGCAACTGATGCTCGACCGCGGCCAGGAGCAGGACTGGTTCAGCTCGCCGGAAATCATCGTCGAAGCTGTGGTGGCAGCAACCGGGCTTTATCTTTTCGTTGTCCACATGTTCACCGCCACCAAACCGTTCCTGCCGCTTGGCCTGTTCAAGGATCGCAACTTCGTTGCGTCCTCCATTATGATGTTTTGCACCGCCACCGTCCTGATGGCCAGCTCAGCGCTGATGTCGACCTATTTGCAGAACCTCGCCGGCTATCCGGTTTCGACCGCAGGCCTGGCGATGGCGCCGCGCGGGCTGGGCACGATGACGGCGATGCTGATTGCCAGCCGTCTTGCCAACTATGTCGACCATCGCAAAATCATGGCGTTCGGCCTGATCGGCATGGGCTTCACCTTGCATTCGATGTCGCAATGGACGCCCGATGTGTCCGAACATTTGATGATGACCACCCTCATCACCCAGGGCTTCTGTATGGGCTGCGTGTTCAACCCGATGAACGTGATGGCCTATGTCACCCTGCCGGCCCAACTGCGCGGGGATGCGACGGCGATGCAGAACCTGTCCCGCAACATCGGCGCCGCGATCGGCATTTCCGTCACCTCGTTCAATCTGGTGTCCTCGGCGCAGATTTCCCATGCCGACCTGTCGGCGGTTGCCACCCCGTTCAACCGGCTGTTGCAAGGCCAGGGCGGGGTGCAGCGGCTGCTCGACCCCGCCACCCGGCATGGCGCCACCATGCTGGACCATCTGATCAGCCGCGAAGCCCTGATTATCGCCTACAACAACGATTACCGGATGATGACCTGGATGGTGGTACCGTGCTTGGCGCTGCTGCTGCTGATGAAGCGGCCGGAACGCCGGGCACCGATCATGACCGTGAGCCGCCAGGCGGGCGCCGCCCAGGCTCCGGCGGAAGAAATGGCGCCGACGAAAGAAATGGCGCCGGCGGAATAAATGACCCCGATCCCGCACCGCGCCCTGCTGACCGCCAGTTCGATGATCGCGGTGCTGATGCAGGTGCTCGACAGCACCATCGCCAACGTGGCGCTGCCCTATATGCAGGGCAGCTTGAACGCCACCCTCGACCAGATTGCCTGGGTGCTGACATCGTACGTGATTTCATCCGCGATCATGACCGCGCCGGTCGGCTGGCTGGCGCAGCGCTTCAGCCGCAAAAGCCTGTTCCTGATCTGTCTGGTCGGCTTCACCGTCACCTCGATGATGTGCGGCGCAGCGCAAAGTCTGGATCAGATCGTGGTGTTCCGCATCCTGCAGGGCGCCTTCGGCGGCGCGCTGGTGCCGCTGTCCCAAGCCACCATGCTGGACACCTACACGATGGAGGAACGCGCCCAGGCGATGGCGATCTTCGGCATTGGGGTGATGGTGGGGCCGATCCTGGGGCCAACCATCGGTGGTTGGCTGACCGAAAACTACAACTGGCGCTGGGTGTTCTACGTTAATCTGCCGTTCGGGGTATTGTCGGTCACCGGCATTGCGCTGTTCATGCCATCCAGCCCGGCGCGGCCGGAACTAAAGTTCGACTGGACCGGCTTTGCCGCTTTGGCGGTCGGCGTTGGCGCATTGCAGCTCATGCTGGATCGGGGTGAGGGGCAGGATTGGTTCACGTCCGGCGAGATCATCGTTGAAGCGGTGATTGCCGGCCTCGGCCTGTATCTGTTCGGTGTCCATATGCTGACTGCGCCCAAACCGTTCATCCCGCCGGCGCTGTTCGGCGATGCGAATTTCACCAGCGGCATGTCGATGATGTTCGCCACCGGCGTGATCATGATGGCAAGCTCGGCGTTGCTGGCGCCCTATCTGCAAAATCTGGCCGGCTATCCGGTGCAGGAAACCGGGCTGCTGCTGGCGCCGCGCGGCTTTGGCACGATGGCGGCGATGCTGATTTCCGCCCGCATGGGGCCGTGGCTCGATGCGCGCAAGGTGATCGCCTTCGGGCTGCTGCTGCTGGGCTACACGCTGCGCGACATGGCGCACTGGACGCCGGATATATCGGTCTCCGACATGGTTACGTCCATGCTCATCCAAGGCTTCGCGATGGGCTGTATATGGAACCCGACCACGGTGCTGTCGTTCGTGACCCTGCCGCCGCATCTGCGCGGCGACGCCACGGCGCTGCAAGGGCTGGTGCGCAACGTCGGTGCGGCGGCCGGGATATCGGTGATGACCTTCGCGCTCACCACCAACATCCAGGTGTCGCATGCCTCGATGGCGGCCGGGATCGATCCCTTCAACCGCAACCTGCAAGGCGGCGGCACGGTGAGCCGGATGCTGAACCCGCGCACCGAGCGCGGGGCGCGGATGCTGGACGGCATGATCAACCGGCAAGCCGCGGTGATCGCCTACAGCAACGACTTCCTGATGATGTCCTACATCGTCTTTCCGCCGCTGCTGCTGCTGCCGTTGATGCGCCGGCCGCGAACAGCGCCGCGAACCGTGGTTGCGGCGCCGTTGGCTGGGCGCGCGCCGGCGGAGTGAACGATGGCGCCCCGGGTCGAGGTTTTCAGTACGGCGGCGGAAGTGACCACCGCGGTGGCCGAACATGTGATCGCGGCGGTGATCGCGCGGCCCGATCTGGTGCTCGGGGTTGCCACCGGGGCGACCATGGCGCCGGTTTATCGCGCCTTGGTGGCCGCCCATCAGGCCGGGCGGCTGTCCTTCAACCGGCTGCGCTGTTTCGC
>JAYTQP010000203.1:0-1769 GCA_043746675.1 Rhodospirillales bacterium
GCCATGCGAATCGAATCGACCCGAGTCGGACAAAACGCTGCCTTCGTCGTCTCGGACAATTATGGCCACGCCGCCCTGCTCGCCCGGCTGTTGCCCGCCTCGGTGCTCGGGCTGGATGACCGCTGGGCCAGCTTTGCCCTGCCGGACGGCCATCCGGTCATCGCCAACCAAACCGGCATCCTGGTTCGCAGCGCCCGCCGGGACGATGCGCCGGATACGCGCGACTGGGCCAGCATCACCCCGCTCGGCAGCGTCGATCGCGCCCGCAACGGGATGGTCGCCGAACGCTTTCGGCTCTATCGTGTGGTTGGCCGCGATGGCGCCGCGCCGATCGCTGTTATGCCATCTTTGCGCTGAGGAACCGCGTCATGCCGCTGCCAACCCATGCCGACGTTGTTGCCGCCCGCGCCCGCATCGCGCCCTTCATCGTGCGCACCCCGATGCTGCGCCACCGGGTGCTGGATGACCGCACCGGTGGCAGCATCCTGATCAAGCCGGAACCACTGCAACGCACCGGCAGCTTCAAGCTGCGCGGCGCCACCAACGCCATCCAGCGCCTGGGCGCGGAGGCGATGCGCGGCGTGGTGACGCATTCCAGCGGCAATCACGGTCAGGCCACTGCCTGCGCGGCCGCCGCGGTTGGCGCCAAGGCGACGATTTTCATGCCGCACGACGCCCCCCGCATAAAAATGGACAGCACCGCCGGGTGGGGCGCTGATATCATCCATTATGATCGCGTAACCGACGACCGCGACGCCATCACCCGCGCCTATGCCGATCGCACCGGCGCCATCCTGGTGCCGCCGTTCGACCATGAAGATGTTATCGCCGGGCAGGGCACGCTGGCGATGGAACTGGCGGAAGATGCCGCTGCTGCCGGCCTCGCCCTCGATGCGCTGCTGGTTTGCACCGGCGGCGGCGGGCTGATCGCCGGCTGCGCCCTCGCCCTGGAGGGCATTTCCCCGGCGACCAAAATCTACGCGGTCGAGCCCGAAGGCTGGGACGATACTGGCCGTTCGCTGGCATCGGGCACCCGGCAGGGCAACGAACCCGGCGGCTCCATGCTGTGCGATGCGCTGCTGGCCAAAATGCCGGGCGAAATGACTTTCGCGGTTAATCAGCCGCGCCTTGCCGGCGCGATCGCGGTGACGGACGCCGAGGTGATGGCCGCGATCCGGTTTGCATTTTTGCACCTCAAGCTGGTGGTTGAACCGGGGGGCGCGGTTTGCCTCGCCGCGGTGCTGGCTGGAAAGTTTGCGACCGAGGGGCGGACGGTGGGGGTGGTTATTAGCGGCGGCAATGTGGATCCGGCGGTGTTTGGGCGGTGTTTGGGCGGGCTTTGGCGGGGTAGGCGCGGTCGCTCGGGCCTTTCGTTGTGAGGGGGGAGGGTGGCGGATTGCATCCGCCCTACGCGTGTCGGCTATTTGTTTTGATATCGTAACAAATATGGCGTGCGAAGGTGGCACCTTCAGCCGGGCGTTGAAAAACGGCGGAGCGGCTGCCAGTGCGGTTGGGCGGGCGGGGGCGGGCAGAAGCGTCCGTTTGACCGTCGCGGTTGGGTCGATGGCGTTGGCACGGCAACCGGTTCGGCCAAGGGTGGGCCCGGGCGGATGCCGAGCATTTGGCAGAGCGGGCGCAGGATGCGCCCCGCGCTGGGGGCTGCGGCCAGCAGTTCGGCCATGCCGGGTTCGGCCAGCAGGGCCTGCAGATGGCCGGACGCGGCGGTGGCGCCGTGGGTGAGCTGTACCAGCCAGCCGAAGCCGCGCGGC
>JAYTQP010000204.1:0-3041 GCA_043746675.1 Rhodospirillales bacterium
GGCGTGCTCGCCACGCGGCAGAAATATGCCGATGTGATGGACATCCAGATCGTCGCCTTCCCGCAATCCGGCATCATGATCCGGCGCGGCGTGGCTGAACTGCTGGACGAAGCGATGCGACTGGGCTGCGATGTAATCGGCGGGCTTGATCCATGCGGGATCGACCGCGACCCGAAAGCGCATCTGGATGTGGTGTTCGCCCTGGCGCAGAAATACGCCAAGCCGGTGGATATCCATTTGCACGAACTCGCCCGCCTCGGCGCCTTCAGCATGGAATTGATTATTGAGCGCACCCGCGCGCTCGGCATGCAGGGCCAGGTTACCGTCAGCCATGCCTTCTGCCTCGGCGACCCCGATCAGGCGCTGGTCACGCCCTTGATGGAGGCGATCGCGGCGCTCGATATCGGCATCATGTCCACCGGCTCCCCCAGCGCGCCGGTACCGCCGCTGGCGCGGCTGGTCGGCATGGGGGTGCGGTTCTGCGCCGGGTCGGACGGCATCCGCGACACCTGGGGGCCGTATGGCAGCGCGGACATGCTGGAGCGGGCCAAACTGCTTGGGATGCGCAACAATCTGCGCCACGATGCCGACGTGGAAATGGCGCTCGGCGTGTGCACATCGGGCGGTGCGGCGATCATGCGGCTGGCGGATTACGGGATCACGCCCGGCTGCCACGCCGATCTGGTGTTGCTGGACGGCGAAACCCTGACCGAGGCGGTGGTAACCCACGGTCCGCGCCGGTTGGTGGTCAAGCGCGGCCGCATCGTAGCCCGCGACGGCGCGGCATTGGTGTCGGCGGCATAACCTCACTGGCCCGCAATCCGGCTGGCTGGTGGATCAGCGCGAATTCCGCGTCTGATCGGGCTCGGGTTCCAGCGGTTTCAGCAATTGCCCGATCACGCCTTCTGGCATCGGCGCATCGATGCCGTAATCCTGTGGCCAGGATTTCGGCAGATGGAAACTGCGAAACAGCAGGTCGATCGGCGGCAGGATGGCAGCGTAGTTGCGGTCGCGCATGGCGTCGTTGGTGTGGTGCCAGTGGTGGAACGCCGGGGTCGCCAGCAGCCCTTCCAGCCAGCCGAAACGGAAGCGCACATTGGCATGGACGAAGAAACCCCAGGCAGTGCCGACCACGGCGGCCAGCGCCGGCAGAATATCCGCTGGGTTGTTGGGTTGCGCCAGCCCGAGCACAAACAGCGGCACCAGCCCGCACAGCCGGGTGAACACCAGATCGACCGGGTGGGCGCGGGTGTTGACCAGCCAGTCGATTTGTTCGGCGCTGTGATGCACGGCGTGAAAGCGCCACAGCAGCGGGATTTCATGCGTCCAGCGATGGCCCCAATAGGCGCCGATGTCGCCCACCACCAACGCCGCCAGCAGCCGCCCCCACAGCGGCAGCCCGGCGGCGGCGTTCAGCACCGCATGCGGCACCAGCTGGTGGGCCAGCAAGCCAAGCACGGCAACGGGGAACGCCAGCAAGCTGCCCAGCAGCAGCCCGTTGAAAAAGAAATAGAACAGATCAGCCACAATCTGCCGACGCCACAGCGCCTGTTTGCGAATGCCGAACAGCCGTTCCAGCGGCACGAACACGGCGCACAGCAGCGCCAGCCAAACCGTCAGCTGCAGCAAATGGCCGGCAAGGTCCACAAATCTACGCCGGACTTTTTATCGCTTTGCCCGCCGCGCGGCGCTTGGCAAAGCCCAGGCCGAGCAGTCCGGCCAGCCACAGCGTGGCAGAGCCCGGTTCCGGCACCATGTTCAGGTTTACACTGGCGAGCAGCGCGAAAGGCGGCGTGCCGAGCGGAGTGCCGGCGGCCAGGAACGACAGCACTTCGCTGTTCGCCGTAGCGGTGAAGGTAAAGGTTTGCAACATCCAGCCAGTAAAGCCCTGGCTGGGATTGGAGGCAATGGCGGTGGAAAAGGACTGCGTTCCCAGGGTCACGCCCCACTTCTCGGTGGTACGACCGGTGAAGCGGGTTTGCTGCGCGGCGGCCCAGTTGAAACTGAGCAAATAGCGCGCACCGACGATCAACCCGGACACCGATTGCGACAGCGCGCCGACCTGATAGGCGCCGTCCGCACCAACGAAGTTCGGGCCGTTGACATAGCCGGCGGTCACCGGCCCCTGTCCGTTCCAGCTATTGCCGACACCGCCGTTGGAACTATCGAACAGCGAAAGGTAGTTGGTGTATTGCGGCGAGTACGATCCGGGATGCGCGATGCCGGCGATCGTGGTGCCGGAATTATTGGTCGTCGGCGTGAACAGGAAATTGTAGCCGGCGCTGGTCCAGCCGGTGAGGCTGGTGGCAGTGTGGGAGGCGGTATCCAGTTCGAAACCGTTCGCCGCGACGCCCGACACTGTCAGCGGCGTGTAGCTGGAAAAATTGCCATTGGTGATGAGATTGGCAAATGCCGGCGATGCAAAGACCAGCGCGACGGCAACCAAAGCGAGCCCAACTGATGTTGCGGTGCGAATGCGCATATTAAATCCGAAAATTCTTAAACTCCGTTAGCGGCTTATACATAGCAGCGGCTACAGAATACTTACAGCGGCGGCGGCCGAACAACGTGGCCGGGCGGCGACGCATCGCGCCCCGGCCGTCGCAAGCTCAATACCCGGTTAGCACCGCGTAACGATCACGGTGGAACGCCGCATCGCCGAACGTCGCCTGCGCCACCCGGGCGCGCTTCATGAAGAAGCCGATTTCATGTTCGTCGGTCATGCCGATGCCGCCATGCATCTGGATGCCCTCGTTACCGGTGAGGTAGGCGGTGTCGGACGCTTTGGCTTTCGCCAGGCTGACCAGCAGGCTGGCGTCGTTGGCGTTCTCGTCCAGCGCGGCCAGCGCGGCGACCACGGCGGAACGGGTCACCTCGACCTCGCAGAACATTTGCGCGGCGCGGTGTTTCAGCGCCTGGAAACTGCCGATCGGCACGCCGAACTGCTTGCGGTCTTTCAAATACTGCACCGTGCGCTCGAAGGCTTCGGCGGAGCTGCCGAGCATTTCGGACGCCAGCCCGGCGCGGGCGCGGTCCAGCAC
>JAYTQP010000205.1:0-7975 GCA_043746675.1 Rhodospirillales bacterium
GAGCAGCTTGCAGCCAATCTAAACCTCGGCACGCTCTCCAAGGCAACCGAGCTGAAAAGCCGTATCTGGTTCACCCTCGGCGCGCTTCTGGTCTACCGGGTCGGCTCCTACATCCCGGTGCCCGGCGTGGACGCCTCGGTGATGGGCGAGATGCTGGCCCAGCACGGCGGCGGCATCCTCGGCATGTTCGACATGTTCAGCGGCGGCTCGCTGGGACGGATGACCGTCTTCGCGCTGGCGATCATGCCGTATATTTCCGCCAGCATCATCATCCAGTTGATGACAACGGCAGTGCCGCAGCTCGAATCCCTGAAAAAAGAAGGCGAGAGCGGCCGCAAGCGGCTCAACCAATATACCCGTTACCTCACCGTCATCATTGCCATGGTGCAGTCCTATGGCATCGCCGTCGGGCTGGAAGGCATGCACGGCGCGTTCGGGGCGGCGGTGATCGATCCCGGCATGTTCTTCCGGGTCTCCTGCGTGGTGACCCTGGTTGGCGGCACCATGTTCCTGATGTGGCTGGGCGAGCAGATCACCGCGCGCGGCATCGGCAACGGCATCAGCCTGATCATTTTCGCCGGCATCGTCGCCAATGTGCCGCATGCGCTCGCCAGCCTGCTGGAGCTTGGCCGCACCGGCGCGCTGTCGCCGATTTTCATTGTCGCCTTCCTGGTCATCGCGGTGGCGGTGGTGGCCTTCATCGTGTTCATGGAACGCGCCCAGCGGCGGATCGTGATCCAGTATCCGAAGCGCCAGGTCGGGCAGCGCATGTTCGGTGGCGAATCGACCCATATGCCGTTGAAGATCAACACCTCCGGCGTGATCCCGCCGATTTTTGCCAGCTCCATCCTGCTGATCCCGGCGACGATTTCCGGCTTTTCCGGAGCCTCGGCGGCACCGGGCTGGCTGGCCGCGATCGGCCAGGCGCTGGCGCATGGCGAGCCGCTCTATATGCTCACCTACGCGCTGATGATCATCTTCTTCAGCTATTTCTACACCGCCGTGGTGTTCAATCCGGAAGAAACCGCCGACAACCTGAAAAAATACGGCGGCTTCGTGCCCGGCATCCGCCCGGGCCGGGCGACCGCGGATTATTTCGACACCATCCTGACCCGGCTCACCACCATTGGCGGGCTGTATCTCTGCCTGGTCTGCCTGCTGCCGGAAATCCTGATCAGCCGCTACGGCGTGCCGTTCTATTTCGGCGGCACCAGCCTGATGATCATCGTCTCCGTCACCATGGATACCGTCACCCAGATCCAGTCGCACCTCATCGCCCATCAATATGAAGGGCTGATCAAGAAGGCGCGGGTAAAAGGGCGCGGGAAATGAACCTGATCTTGCTGGGGCCGCCCGGCGCGGGCAAGGGCACCCAGGCCAAGCGCCTGCAAGACCGCTTCGGCACGATCCAGATTTCGACCGGCGACATGCTGCGTGCCGAAGTTGCCGCCGGCAGCGGGGTCGGGCTGCAAGCCAAGGCGGTGATGGCCGCCGGTGGGCTGGTGTCCGACGAAATCCTGATCCGCATGCTGGCCAGCCGCATCGCCCGGCCAGATTGCGCGCCCGGCTTCATCCTCGATGGCTTCCCGCGCACCGTGCCGCAAGCCGTGGCGCTGGATAGCATGCTGGTCAGCCAGGGAAAAACGCTCGACGTGGTGATCGAACTGGTGGTGGACGACGCCGCATTGGTGGAACGGATTGCCGGCCGCTACACCTGCGGCACCTGCGGCGAAGGCTATCACGATGTTTTCCACAAGCCGGCCAAAGCGGGCGTTTGCGACCGCTGCGGCGGCACCGAATTCGTCCGCCGCGCCGACGACAAGCGGGAAACCGTGGCCGCCCGGCTGGCCGCCTACCACGCGCAGACCGCACCGATTCTGCCGCACTATCGCGCGGCCGGAAAGCTCCGGCAGGTCGATGGCATGGCCGACATCGACGATGTCACGGCTGCCTTGATCAAAATGCTGGACGCGCTGCGCGGCTGATCACGGAGATTTGATCTCCGCGCGTTGACTCTCGGGTGCTCGCCGCTATAGTGCGCGCCTCAGGAGCGGCACCTGCAACAGCGGGCGTCGTTCGTCGATTTTTCCACCCGTCCAACCGGGCGATGTCATAACGACATCAACCGCTTGATGGGCGTTCAGGAGTGAGAAAGCGTGGCGCGTATTGCCGGTGTGAATATTCCGACCAACAAGCGGGTAAAGATCAGCCTTCGCTACATCTATGGCATCGGCCCGACCAAGGCCGACGCGATTTGCAGCAAGCTCGGCATTCCCGATGATCGTCGGGTGAACCAGCTCAGCGACGACGAAGTGCTACGCATCCGTGAACTGGTGGATCGCGAATATCGCGTCGAAGGCGACCTTCGCCGCGAAACCGCGATGAACATCAAACGCTTGATGGACCTCGGCTGCTATCGCGGCTTGCGCCATCGGCGCGGCCTGCCGGTGCGCGGTCAGCGCACCCACACCAACGCCCGCACCCGCAAGGGCAAGGCGGTGGCGATCGCCGGCAAGAAAAAGGTCACCAAGTAGACCGTAGCGGTCGGCTTTTCTCACACGCGCATACCAGACGCGTTGAACACCTCGTTGGCGGCGATCTCTCATTGGTAGAGGTCGCTGGCAACCATTGAATAGGACGATACGAATATGGCGAAGCCCGCGACCGCGCGCCCCCGTCGCAAAGAGCGCAAGAACATCACCTCCGGCGTGGCCCACGTGGCCGCGACGTTCAATAACACGATGATCACCATCACTGATGCCCAGGGCAACACCATCGCCTGGTCGTCGGCGGGCATGTCGGGCTTCAAAGGCAGTCGCAAGTCGACGCCCTATGCCGCCCAGGTCGCCGCTGAAGATGCTGGCCGCAAGGCCCGCGAACACGGAATGGAAACCTTGGAAATCGAGGTTGCCGGCCCCGGTTCGGGCCGCGAGAGCGCGCTGCGCGCTTTGCAGGCGGTCGGGTTTTCGATCACCGCGATCCGCGACATGACCCCGATCCCGCATAACGGCTGCCGCCCGCGCAAGCGCCGTCGCGTCTGATCGTTCGGCCTGTTCCAGCTTCGGGGCGGGCTGCTGTTCCGGGTGGCCGTCGGCTGCCCCAGTGCTGCAAAGAGTGCTGTCAAGCGTCCCTGGAAAGCGGCATCTGGCCGTAAGGTGACATATTCATGAGACTGAGCGCTGTTCTTCAGAAAAACTGGCAATCGCTGATCAAGCCGGAAAAGCTTGGTGTCGAGCCGGGTTCCGATCCGTCCTGCATTGCCACCGTGGTTGCCGAGCCGCTCGAACGCGGCTTCGGCATCACGCTTGGCAATGCGCTGCGCCGGGTGCTGCTGTCGTCCCTGCAAGGGGCGGCGGTCACTGCGGTGCAGATCGACGGCGTGCTGCATGAATTCAGCAGCATCCCCGGCGTGCGCGAGGACGTGACCGATATTGTGCTGAACATCAAGCAGCTTGCGTTGCGGATGCACGGTGAAGGCCCCAAGCGGATGGTGCTGAACGCGGTCGGCCCCGGCGAAGTCCGCGCCAGCCAGATCACCACCGGGCACGACATCGAGGTGATGAACCCCGATCTGGTGCTCTGCACGCTCGATGACGGCATCAAGCTCGGCATGGAATTCACCGTTCAACTGGGCAAGGGCTATGTCCCGGCCAGCGCCAACCGCCCGGAAGATGCGCCGATCGGGCTGATCCCGGTCGATTCGATCTATTCCCCGGTCCGCCGCGTCTCTTACCGCGTCGAACCCACCCGCCTCGGCCAGATCACCGACTACGACAAGCTGGTGCTGAGCGTGGAAACCAACGGCGCCGTGCTGCCCGATGACGCGGTGGCGCTCGCCGCCCGCATCCTGCAGGACCAGTTGCAGTTGTTCATCAACTTCGACGAACCGCAGGCCGCGCGTTCGGAGGAGCCGGAAGACGATCTGCCGTTCAACCGCAACCTGCTGCGCAAGGTCGAGGAACTCGAACTCTCGGTCCGCAGCGCCAACTGCCTGAAGAACGACAATATCGTCTATATCGGCGACCTCGTGCAGAAATCCGAACAGGAAATGCTGCGCACGCCGAACTTCGGCCGCAAATCGCTGAACGAGATCAAGGAAGTGCTGGCTTCGATGGCGCTGTCGCTGGGCATGGCCGTAACCGGCTGGCCGCCGGAAAACATCGAAGATCTGGCCAAGCGCCTCGAAGAACCGTTCTGAGCTTTAGCAAATAGCACACGATCGCGTGTGAGGAGTTAGACCATGCGTCACGGCGTTTCAGGGCGGAAGCTCAACGTTACCACCAGCCACCGCTTCGCCATGTTCCGCAACCTGGCGCATGCGTTGATCAAGCACGAGCAGATCACCACCACCTTGCCGAAAGCCAAGGAACTGCGCCCGGTGGTCGAAAAGCTCATCACGCTCGGCAAACGCGGCGGGTTGCACGCCCGTCGGCAGGCCTACGCCCAACTGCGCGACGACGTGATCGTGACCAAGTTGTTCACCGTGATCGCCGATCGCTACAAGGCCCGCCCCGGCGGCTACGCCCGCGTGCTGAAAGCCGGTATGCGCTATGGCGACGCCGCCGATATGGCGGTGATCGAACTGGTGGACCGCGACATCGGCGCCAAAGGCCTCGACAGCGGCCCGCGCCCCGATGTCAGCGAAGACGACGGCGACGAATAGGCAACCGCAACGGTTGGACAGGAAAGGCCAGGCGCAAGTCCTGGCCTTTTTTGTTGCTAAACTCTGTTCGCTTGATACCCCGAAAATCGCAACCCTCCTCATTCGTTACTGCGAGGCGAAGCCGTGGCAGTCCAGAGCAATTCATCGGTCTTGGGTGCGGTCCCACAGGATTGCCGTGCTTCGCTCGCAACGACGGAAAGTCGGAGATTTTCCGGTTCCGAGAGCATGATCGCTTGAGGTTGAAATACCAGAAAGCGTGAATCACGCGACAAAACAAATGCCTAGAGCATCATCCGATCGCCTTGCTTTCTTGATCGGATAAAGAGGCTCGCTAAAACAAAGATCGAGAGATTTTTTCCGATCCACTTCGATCGGAAAAAGCTCTAGGCAAACGCCAGCAGGCAAACCCCGAACACGATGAAGGCCAAGCCGGCGGCGTGCATGGCGCCGAACGGCTCGCCGAACACAAGCGTGCCGATCGCCGCCGCTGCCACGTAGGAAATCGCCGTGCAGGGCAGCGCCACCGACATCGGGATACGCCGCAGGGCCACGATGTAGAGCATCGCGGCGCCACCGTACAGCACCAGTCCGACCAGAGTGTGCCAATCCAGCAACTGTCCGGCGAAGCTGGCGACCCCGGCACCGGCTTTCAGCAAGCTCTGGCCGAACAGGCTGGTGGCGATCGCCGCCGCCAGGGCGATCCAGAACGGGGTCATTGCGGCACCCCGCCGCGCGCCATCTTGCGCACCGTGCCCTGCGGCTTGCCGTTGGCGGACAGGAAGGTGCGGCCGAGATATTCGCCCATCACCCCCAGCATGATCGCCTGCACGCCGCCGACCAGCAGCAAGGCGGTCATCGTCGAGGCCCAACCGGACGGGGTGGAGCGGGCGGTCAGCGCCTCGGTGATGGTGGCGACCGCGCCGGCCACGCCGAGGGCCGCCATCGCCAGGCCAGCAAAAATCGCCAGCCGCAGTGGCGCCAGCGAAAAGCTGGTGGCCAGATTGAGCCATAGCCGCACCAGCCGGCGCAAATTATAATTCGATCGTCCTTCGGCGCGGGCCAGATGGCGCACCTCGATGCTGTCGATGCGCTGCGTCACCTCCATGATCAGGCCATCGACGTAGGGGTAGGGGCCGCCATAGCGGGTTACGCTGCGCACGATCAGCCCGGACATGCAGCGAAAGGTGGACAGATACAGCCCCTTCGGCTTGTCCATCAGCCAGTCCGCCACCTTATTGGCGAAATAACTACCGAGGTTGCGCCAGGCGGCATGTTTCTTCTCCGCATAGCGGGTGTAGACCACATCCCAATCGCCGAGACGGGCGTGATCGTAGAGCTTCAGCACTTCCTCCGGCGGGTTTTGCAAATCGTCGTCCATGGTGATCACGTAGGCGCCGCGCGCCTGCCGCAGGCCAGACATCACCGCGTTGTGCTCGCCGAAATTGCGGCTGTGCTCGATATAGACCAGTGGCAGTCGGGCGGTTGTCAGCAGGGCCTGGCAGACCTCCGCCGAGTTGTCCGGGCTGCCGTCATTGACCAGGATGACCTCCATCCCGCCGTCCGGGCGCAACCGCGCCAGGGCTTCCACCAGCACGCCCACGGTGGCCGCGCCGCGATACACCGGCACCACGATCGAAAGCCCGTAAAGCGGTGGGTCGGCGTCCGTCATGCAGAAAAATTCCTTGGTGGTGGGCTCAGTCACGCCGGGCGATCGCCAGGATGGAGCCACCGGCAGGGAGCGGACCTGGGAAACGCCGCTCTATATCAGTGACCGCAAAAAGAATGGCATCCAGCCAAGGCGAAAACGTGGCGACGTCGGATGCCGATCCGGCATTGCGCGACAGCAGCTTGCGTTGCAGCACCATCAGCGGCAGCAGCAGCGTGTTCCAGTAGCGCACCTCGATCCGCCCGAAGCCGGCGCCCGCCAGTTGCGCCCGCAACGCCCCGGCGGTGCTGCGGCGGGCGTTGTGCACGCGGCGATCATGTGCGGAGGCGAGCCAGTTATAGGCCGGCATATTCAGCACCAGCCGGCCGCCCGGCCGCAACACCCGGCGCAGTTCGGCCAGCGCGCGGTCCGGTTCGACCGCCGCATGGCACAGCACATCGGCCGACACCACGGCGGCAAAGCTTTCGGCGGCGAAGGGCAGCGCGTTGATGCTGCCGCGGGTGATGCGGGCGCCGGATTTTGTCGCCGCCCGACGCGCCGCGATATCGGCATATTCAAGCCCGAACATGTCCGCGCCAGCCAGTTTCGCCAGCAGCCCGCCGGTGCCGCAGCCGGCATCCAGGACCGGGCCCTCGACATCGGCCAGCGCCGCGCATAGCCGCAAATGCAGCGCGCGATACCACCACATCGCGCCCTCGGCTTCGTCCATCAGCGCATATTCGGTCGGCTCCATCGGCGCTCTATCGCATATCCAAGGCCAGTTGCCGAAATCGCCGGTTTCGGGCATCTCGGGACAAAATCATGAGGCGAGGCAGATGGGCTTTCTGACCGAGATCGAACCGCAGCGCGGCGCCGTGCTGGACATGGCGCCAGGGGTTTTGCGCATTGTCGCGCCCAATCCGGGGCCGATGACCTACCATGGCACCAACACCTATCTGCTGGCGGGTGCGGACGGGTTCAGCGTGGTCGATCCCGGCCCGGACAGCACTGCGCATCTGGATGCCGTACTGGCGGCGACGGGGGGAAAAATCGCCCGCATCATCCTCAGCCATACCCATGGCGACCATGTCGATGGACTGTCGGCGATGCAGGCGGCCACCGGCGCGCCGGTATTCGGCTGGCATACCCCGCAGGATGGCAAGGTCCGCGTCGATCATGGCCTGACCGATGGCGACATGGTGGCCGGCTGGCAGGCGATCCACACGCCGGGCCATGCCGCCGACCATCTCTGCTATGCCCGCGCCGACGGCGTGGTGCTGTCGGCGGACCATGTGATGTCCTGGTCAACCAGCGTGGTCAGCCCGCCCAGCGGCAACATGACCCATTATTTCGAGAGCCTGCGCAAGCTGCTGGCGCGGTCGGACGATAATTTGTACCTGCCCGGCCACGGCCCGCCGATCACCCGGCCGCATGCCTTCGTGCGCGGCCTGCTGGTGCATCGCACCCAGCGCGAGGATGCCATTCTGGCCGGCCTCGCCACCGGCCCGAAAACCACCCTGGCGCTGGTGCAGGCGCTCTACGCCAATGTCGATCCGCGGCTGCACCGGATGGCCGAACGCAGCGTGATCGCGCATTTGCAGAAATTGCGCGATGAAGGCCGCGCGCTGGAAGATGGTGAGGCCTGGCGGGTGGCCTGATCTACGCCC